>JBGPNM010000018.1:0-17604 GCA_041487535.1 Candidatus Saccharimonadia bacterium | reverse complement strand
CTATTACAACCGGCATCATCACCGTCCGCGATAACCAAGTCATGCTCTTCGTAAACATGTAACAGTACCGGTCACCGCTTTAATCACTGCTCGCTGGCCTTCCTGCTCTTTGAGCTCCGGGTGTTATATTTAAGCTATGCTGTTCTTTGCTGCGTTTCTGCTGGTATTCTGCTCAGCCGTTGTATTGTTATGGCTATTTGGTGTACTCTTGTTGCTCGACATCTCAGTACCAACGCAAAGCGTCGACAAATACAAAAGGATACTCGTTATCTTTCCGCATGCCGATGATGAGGTATTTCATGCCGGCGGGCTAATCGGAGAAGCCCACGACCGAGGCAGCAAGGTGGTATACGCCATACTGACCAAAGGCGAACGAGGAACGCCAGATGCTCACCGTGATGACACATTGAAACCAATCCGCACCGCCGAAGCCGAATGCGCCGCGAAGGCGCTCCACGTAACCACTCTGCTCCAAGAAGATTTCGGCGATCTCATGCTTGCAAGCAAGAAAAAAGCAATCCGCCAATATCTGCACAAGCTTATTACGGCACATCAGCCGTCTTTGATTGTCACGTATGACCGGGCCGGACTCTACGGCCACCCCGACCACATTATCTGTTCAGAGCTCATTTCCGTCCTTGTACACGATGAATTTCCGGATATCCGTCTATGGTATCCTTGTTTTCCAAAAAGATTATACCGTTTCATCAACTTGCCAGAGCATATGGCGGAAGACCCCAGTTTCAAAGGGCGGCGAGCCGTGCCGAGTCTGAAAATATTTGTCTGGCCCAGGATGATAGCAAAGAACCACGCGGCTAAGTGCTACAAGAGTCAGAGCTCCAGCCGCATTATTCCGGTGCCGTTGCTGCCAATGAGCTTCTTTTACTCCATGATTACGCATGAGTACTTTGAAGAAGTTAACTAATGGCACACTTGCAACGCAGTGCCACGGCTTCTACTCTGGGCAACTATCCCCTCAAAGCAAGTAACATGCTGTCCAGCTATAACTTTGCATATGCGGACTGTATAATTGTGTGATGAAGCGAATGATCAATAATCGGTCTGGTATTAGAGCAGTCATAACCGGACTGGTGCTTCTTGCCGTAGGCTACATAGTCTCGTTGATCGATGTTTTTAATGTATATGGAAAAGCTGATGCCACATCACCATGTTGGCATGCTCCCGATAGCTGCAGTTTAGCGTCAAATCTTTTGGTAGCTCATATCGGCGAAGCCATAACTTACACCGGCTATGGAGCAGTTGGAGTTGGCGTGATAGTACTTATTATTTCGTCTCGTCGGGACAAGTAGATTTTACCTGCTTTGAGGGGATAGTCGCCTATTATTTAACACTACTGGCACTACTGGGGGTCGGCGAGGTGGTAACGTGCCTTAACTCATCAGTAAGCACCTGAATTTGGACGCTCTCAGCCTGTAACTGTGACTGAAGCGACTGGTCGGCAGACTGCTTATCATGATAATAAGTCATTACGAGCCCAAAAACTGTGATCAACAAAGTTATAAAGCCAAGGGCTAGAACCAAGATAACAGCCCACATCATGTTGCTGATTTCCGCAAGTTTACCAGTAATACTGCCTACCCAAGTTTTGGCATTTTTCTCCGAAAGAACTATTCGTTCATGCAAAGAATCTACATTTAATTTCACCTTCTTTTCTGCCATGACTATTGAAATATTTGGGTTGAAAACAACCTTACTTCACCTGTCACCGTATCAATAAACGCTTTAACTGGATACCCTGTTCCCGGCATAAAACTTGGTTGTTGGGGGTTTGAGATATCTACACTTGTTAGTGCGCTAGTATCTGTTAATGGCAGCCAGTCATGGCCTGATTGCTGTTTTAGCTCAATCAATTTCTGAAAGATCTTCTTTTCGTCCATGCTCTTAGTATAGCGACGCCATCGTTTAAACCAAATCATAGACTATAAACTAAGTCACGAACTGTTTTACTCGCTACGATAGGATACTCGCTTTCTACTGCGCGACAATGAAGTCGAACGCATATCCGCCCGGCGAAAGCGCACTGTTTACGCCAATACTGAATCCGGTGGCGCTGCGGTTGATATAAAAGCTGTCGATACCTCTGCCGACAGCCGTAAGCGCAATGTGTGGCGTGTTTGCGTACGCCAAATGGAATGTGACATTGGCTACGATGCCGCTGACCGCACCTACGCCGATATTGACCGCTACGGTGCCAGCCTGATCGTTACCGCTGATAGATACCGTTCCATTCGATCCTAAAGCCGACCCTCCTTTAGTCACCTCTGGTGCCGTACCGCGCGTAATGATATGACCGCCTATAGTCACGCCCGTATCTGCCGTCAGACTACCTACATGCAACGAGTTGACCGATAGCACACCGCCGACTGCCAGATTGCCTCTCACATTCGCACTATTATTAACAGTGAGCAGGTTGCTCAACGTTACGGTCCCTTGCAGGCGTGTCGTACCTGCTACCACAAGGTCGTTGCGAACGTTAAGTGTCGAGAATGTACCATGTCCATTCACATCCAGATCACTCAACGACGTTTTGCCGGCCTGCAGCTGCGTAAAGTTTGCACTGGTGGCAGAGAACGTGCTGTTTAATGTCAGCTTTCCGGCGACGTTAACATTGCCGCCGACTTGCACGTCGCCGTTAAAGCGAGCATTCGGATTTACCAGCAACTCGATGCCCGCATCTCCAATAGCATTACGGCTTACTCCGAGTTTGTCTAGAACACCTTGGCTAATGATAACCTGGCCCTGCGCTAAGGTGCCGGCTTTAGATTGGGCTTTCAGGACAAAAGCAATAATACCGGCGTTGACAGCCAGTATCGCCACGACAACGGCAAGACCTATGAATGTAGCCTTGTGGCTCGGGCGGTACGTGCCATGGCGTGGCCGGTTGCTGGGCTGGGACGGGGGCTGGGCTGGGGCAGCCTCATACTCCGCCGGCCCTCCCTCGGTCTGCGGATGCAAGATTTCGGGAGCCGGCGATTCTGTTCGTTGTCCGGATTGTGTGTTATCCACCGTAGTCGGGCCTCAGTTCACTAGCTTTATAGTATACCGCTTACGGTGGTAGTGCAGCAAATGGCTTTACCGGTGCAGCCGCTTCTAGCGCTAGCGATTTGCAAAATTCGATTCTATCGTCAACAATTGAGTTTATGCCGAAGTGGTTAGTAAAGGGTGCTGGCGCATGCGTTGTCGCTGCGTGCGCAGTCGCATGCCTTGCGGCAACGGCGTCTGCTGATTCTCTTTTACAGTCGCCCCACTATCACTTTGATGAAAGCGCTATCGGCAACGGTGGTTTGATCCAGTCTACTTCGACAAATTACCAGATAAGCGAGATACTCGGTGACCCAGCAATCGGTAATACGGCGTCAGCGAATTATCAGATTGAAGCAGGCTCCAAAACCACCGACGAACCCGCGCTTTCCTTCAGTATCATCAGCCCCACCCCCAGCTTCGGCAGCTTCAGCCCCAGCACAGCCGCCACGGCAACCGCCACATTTTCCGTATCGGACTACACCAGCTATGGCTATGTTGTCCAGGTCGCCGGTAACTCCCTTGCCAACGGCAGCCATACTATCACCGCCATGTCTACCACAGGCTCTTCGGTGACAGGCACCGAGCAGTTCGGCATCAATCTGGTCGCCAATACTTCGCCTGCATCGGTCGGCGCTAATCCGGACCACGGGCAGTTCGGCTTCGGCAATGCGGCTACGAATTACAACACATCCAACCAATACCGCTACGTCAGCGGCGAAACCATCGCCGTAGGGCCCAAAAGCTCAGGCGTAACTATCTACACCATTACCTATATTGTTAATGTAAGCAGCCTGACGCCGGGGGGTCAGTACTCCACCAATCAGGTGCTGGTATGCACGGGAACGTACTAAAAAATACGGCCGTTTCAATAGTTTTCCCCAATTTTCGCACAATTCGTTCCAAATTAGTTGACTTGGTAAAATGCTCGTGCTAGACTTCAAGTTAAGTAACCTTAAAACAAAACAAAAAAATGAGACAACTGAGACAGCAGAAAACACTACTTGGCCTCGGAGCCATAACCCTGGCGATAGGTCTTGTAATCCAAGTATTGTTGCCAAGTGTCTCTTTTGCTAACCAGATCACTCTCCGCAGCCTTACACTTCAGGCAGGCGTTACCGATGGCGGTTCCAAGCCAAGCGGCGTCGTCAACCACTTCTTTCAGTTTACTCTGCCGGCATCTGGCAGCCCGAACGTCGGATCGATTTTGTTCCAATACTGCACTACCGCCGCTAACTCTATTGCTTCGCCAACGTGCGTTATGCCGACAGGACTTGATACCACGGCAGCTACTTATGGCAGCGAGTCTGGTGCCACCGGCTTTTCGCTCGTCAACACGACGAACGGCGCACCGTACATCACTCGGGCAGCAGTTCCAGTCAGTCCAAGTACTGCAGTCAGTTATCATTTATTAGGTGTTACCAACCCGTCAGCAGATAACACCACATTTTACGTGCGCATCTCGACCTATGCCTCCACTGATACGACGGGCGCTGTGATTGATTCCGGCACGGTGGCAGCCAGCACAACCGAACCCATCATACTAACTGGTACTATGCCCGAATCGCTCGTGTTCTGCACCGGCGCGACCGTCGGCACCACCAGCGGCGTGCCAGATTGCGCCACTGCTACCAGCGGTTCAGTTACCTTCGACCGGCTGTTCTCCCCTATCGACACTTCGATTGCAACATCGCAAATGGCGGCCTCGACCAATGCTGGATCTGGCTACATTATCACCGTCAATGGCGTGACGCTCACGTCCGGGTCTAATACGATTACTGCTATGACTACCGCTGGAAGTGGAGACGCCGGAGTACACGGCATCAGTCAGTTTGGCCTTAACCTCAAGGCGAACACTACAGCCACATCTTCGCCGGCGGTCGGGACAGAAGTTGCGCCGGCCGCTAACGGCACGAACTACCGCGGCGAGGCGCTAAACGGCTACAACACGGTAGATAGATTCAGGTTCTTCTCCGGCAACAATGTTGCGGACAGCGCCAATGGCGGAGCCGGCGGCACCGACGCTCAGATCTTTACCGCCTCATACATCGTCAACGTTCCTGGTAGCCAGCCCGCCGGTACATACACTACTACTCTTACCTACATCTGCACACCAACGTTCTGACCTCATTAAACGGCTGGGCTAGCTCTTATCTCCCAAAGTAAGCCAAGGCCACGTACTGTGACATAAATTAACTACTCGCGTCACGAACGCGAGTAGATTTATTATAGCCACTCTGTCCCTCGTAAGCCACGCTGTTGAGGGTTTCGAGCGGCGCTACTACCGCGCACACTAACGTTCGGTAAAATTTGCCCTTACAGTCCGCTAATTGAGTTGATAGTCGCTGAAGTGGACCCGCCGCTTCCGACGTCAACACCAATCCAGATTGCCACTTTCGTGCTAGAGCTTATTCCGCTCACCAATCCGTTCTTTAGGTCGGAGAGTGAATGGCTCTGGCCATCGGACATCATGTAGAATTGAGCCGATCCATTCACTGCTAAGGCACCGCTGCTCGAGGTTGGACCTAAGCCATAGGTATCGCTATCTAAGCTTGTAAGTACCCCGTTAGAATCCCAGGCGAAATACTCATTATTGTTGCTTGTATCGAACCATAGGTTCAGGCCAAAATTACTGCCCGTACCATTGACGGTAAAGTCTGGCAAACTACCTAACGTCCCTTCGTACAGCACATAGCCGGAGTCGGCATATCCTGGCGCGCTGTTGACACTTACCGTCACACTTCCATCTGCGTTAACGATTTGCGTTGCGACACCAGATTCAAATGGGCTAGTCGAACGGCTGAAATTCGTGCCATCGTTTTTGGTGTAATACGCAGGCTGCGGCGAAGGTTGAGGTGTAGTGATCCGGCCTATCTTGTTGCCAGACTCTTCGGTAAACCAAATAGCCCCGTCGGGCCCAACGGTTATACCATACGGAGAGCTACTGCTCGTCGGGACAGTATATTCTACACCAACCCCAGTGACGGTAACTCGGCCAATCTTATTACCACCTTGGTCAGTAAACCACAATGCGCCATCGGGGCCTGATGCAATTTGATTGACAGTCGATTCAGGGACAGAATACTCGGTAATCGTGCCTGACGTAGTGATCGTGCCGATTTTATGAGTGCTAGTGTTGGTATACCACAATGCGCCGTCGGGACCTGACGTAATGCCGTATGGCCCAACGTTAGAACCCGGAGTGTGCGGAGTCGGAAAGCGGGTTATGGTGCCTGAAGTCGTAATGCGGCCAATCGCCCCGCCCGTACTTTGTGTGTCACCGGCATTTTCTGCAAACCACAATGCGCCATCAGATCCTGAGGTGATTCCTGAAAGACTTGGGTAAGACGACGAGTACGAAAACTCGGTAATCGTGCCTGAAGTGGTAATACGCCCGATTTCTCCTGATGCACTACTATTTGTATCTGCGGTAAACCATAATGCGCCATCTGACCCGGAAGTAATAAAGGTAGGAGAGCGCCAACTTGTACCGGCAAAAGAATACTCAGTAATACTACCTGATGTAGTGATACGCCCAATCATACCTGGCGTTACACTATTTGGCGCAATCATCGTAAACCATAATGCGCCATCTGACCCAGTGGTAATTCCGAATGGCCTTGGAATGCTCGGTAGTACGTATTGGCTAAAGGTACCTGAAGTGGTTACGCGATAAATGCTATCAGTAACCTCGTTTGTAAACCAAAGATTTCCATCCGGCCCGGTAGTAATTTCGAATGGGTGAGAAACTGTCGAGTACTCAGTAATGGTAGGTGAGGCGGCCGCCGTTGTCCCCAATGCGGGAACTAATACTAACGTTAAAGCAAACAACAATGCTAGCTGACGCTTGATTCGTAATCTCATGCTTCCCCACCTAATGGTTACATCAAAAAATGTATTTGCTTATGCTTACAATGTCAACGGCATATTTCGCTGACCCGCCCGCAACGCAACCCCCGCACAATTAAGAAAGGCATTTGTGCTGTTTTAGTGACTACATATTGAAGATACTGATGAGGCGGCAGTTGAATGATTCTTACTATTAGGTTAGTGCTCATGGTAATATTTCTACATGGGTGTGAGCGAAAAGCGGGTAACCCTCTTTTTGGTAGCTGCTGTCATAGTGGCTGCTACTATAAGCGCCGCCTTGCCCATGCATGTTATTTATGCCGCCCAGATCACCAGCCGCAGCCTGACGCTGCAAAATGGCGTTACCGACGGCGGCTCCAAGCCAAGCGGTGTCGTCAACCATTATTTTCAGTTTACCCTGCCCGCCGTCGGCAACCCGAATGTTGGATCGATTCTGTTCCAATATTGCACTATTGCTTCCGGAACATGCACCACCCCGCCGGGGCTTGATACCACAGCGGCTACGTACGGCAGCGAGTCCGGCGCGACCGGCTTCAGCTTGGTAAACACGAATGGCTCTGGTCCTGGCTCGAACGGGCAGCCGTATATAACACGGACAGCTTCTTCGATCACCGCAGGCACCGCGGTGAGCTACCAATTGCTAAGCGTTACTAACCCGTCGGCAGATAACACTACTTTTTTTGTGCGTATCTCCACCTACGCCTCCACTGACACAACTGGGTCGGTAATCGATACCGGTACGGTAGCCGCCAGCACCGCTGAGCCTATATCTCTGAACGGCATCATGCCCGAATCGCTCGTGTTCTGCACCGGCGCGACCGTCGGCACCACCAGCGGCGTGCCAGATTGCGGCACTTCCACCCCCGGAACCGTTAACTTCGATCGCTTATTCTCGCCCATCGACACTGCCATTGCGACGTCGCAGATGGCAGCTTCGACCAATGCGGGGGCCGGCTACATGATTACTGTAAGCGGTGCAACGCTAACGTCCGGCTCCAACACCATAACAACCTTAGCTTCATCGCAGCTGGGCGTACGCGGTACCAGCCAGTTTGGCATGAATCTCAAGGCAAATACTACAACGACGTCCTCCCCGGGAGTCGGCACAGAGGTCGCTCCGGCTGCCAACGGCACAAACTACAAAGGCGAAGCAAAGCCGTCATCAGGCTACGATAGCGTGGATCACTTCAAATTTGTAAGTAACGACCCGATTGCAGACAGCTACAACGGTGGAGCCGGCGGTACCGACGCCCAAATCTTTACCGCCTCTTACATCGTCAACGTATCCGGCAGTCAGCCCGCCGGTACATATACCACCACGCTCACCTACATTTGCACGCCAACGTTCTAACGTAGCACCCTCTTAAGCAAAACATTAGTGCAATAAACTTTGACTATGACTTTACGCTCATGTTAATATTTTTACATGAGTTTGAGTGGAAAGAGGGTGTCCCTTTTTGTAGTAGGCGCTGTAATAATTGCAGCGACTGCAAGCGCCCTGCTGCCGCTCGGCACCGCGTACGCCACCGGACAGTTAACCGTTCGCAGCCTTACACTGCAGACTGGCGTAACCGATGGGGCTTCTAAGCCGGGCGGCGTTGTCAACCATTTATTCGGCTTCACTATTGCTACTACGGCTAATATCGGCTCGATCCAGTTCTTATACTGCACCACTGCGGCCGGCACCTGCACCCTCCCAACTGGTCTTGTCACTACGTCGGCAACCATGGGCGCCGAGACCGGAGCTACCGGCTTCACACTGGTCAACGCTACCAACGGCGCACCATACATAACGCGTTCAGCTGCCAGCCTTACTAGCACTACTGCCGTAACCGAACAGCTTTTAAGCGTTACCAACCCGACTACTACCAATTTGTCATTTTACGTTCGAATAACTACCTTCACCTCCATTGATGCAACTACCGGTGCAACCGACCTTGGGGTAGTGGCAGCCAGCACGGCAACGCAGATCACCCTTACGGGTACGATGCCCGAATCTTTGATCTTCTGCACCGGTGGTACTGTCACCGTCAACGGTGGCGGCATCCCTGACTGCTCGACGGCCACAAGCGGCGCCGTCAGCTTTAATCAGTTATTCTCCCCGGCCGATACTGCCACAGCCACCTCGCAGATGGCAGCGAGCACGAATGCAGACAACGGCTACAGCATAACCTATGCAGGCACGACGTTAACGTCCGGTTCCAACACTGTTAATACTATGCATACCCTCTCAACCGGGGACTTGGGCACGCGCGGCCTCAGTCAGTTCGGCCTGAATCTTAGGACCAATACGACAACTACGTCTACACCAGCAGTCGGTACGAACGTAGCGCCCGCAGCAAACGGAACAAACTTTAAGGGCCAACCAGTACCGTCATCAGGCTACGACAGCGTGGACCATTTCAGGTTTGTCACCGGCGAAAGCGTAGCCAACAGCGCCAACGGCGGTACCCCCGGCCCTACCGATGCCCAAATATTCACTGTTTCCTACATGGTCAACGTATCCGGCGGCCAGCCGGTCGGCACCTACACCACCACGCTTACTTACGTTTGTACGGCAACATTCTAACGCATGAAAAAACGAACATATCGCCTCACCATTTGGTTAAGCCTTATCCTTTGTTTTGCCGGACTCTGCACTCCAGCGGTTCTGGCTGCCGCCGCCAACAATACTCCGGGCAGCGGTCAGGCGCTCGAGATCGCGCCGCCAGTCCTTACATTATCTTCAGATCCCGGCAAAACCATAAAGACGCAAATAAGTTTGCGTGATATTTCCAGCGGCAACTTGATCGTAACCAACCAGGTCAATGACTTCGTCGCCGGCGGTGAAGATGGCACGCCGAAGCTACTATTTGACGACGCCAGCAGTGACCCGTACTCGATGAAGAGCTGGCTCAAACCCATACCGCAGCTAACGATGGTGCCCCATCAGATTAAATTGCTGCCTATAACGATAGTCGTTCCTGCGGACGCTTCTCCCGGCGGACATTATGGCGTTATCCGCTTTACGGCTGCACCGCCCGAACTGCACGGCACCGGCGTGTCCCTGTCGACGTCCCTCGGCGCATTAATGCTCATCAAAGTAAACGGCGCCGTCAAAGAACAGCTGTCGGTAGAAGAATTTTCCGTGATGCGCAATGGCAAAAAAGGCTCACTATTCGAGACTACGCCGCTACAATTCCTAGTCCGCTTAAAAAACAGCGGCAACGTCCACGAACAACCGGTCGGCCGAATCTTGATAACCGACATGTTCGGCAAGGACGTGGCGTCCGTAAACGTAAACCTGCCGCCGCGGAATATTCTGCCCGCCAGCATCCGCCGGTTCACAGGATCCCTCGATAAGTCCGATCTTGGCACCAAAAAGCTATTTGGCCGGTACCATGCCAACCTTACCGTAACCTACGGTGCCAGCAAGCAGACACTGGTGAGCAGCGCTGCATTCTGGGTCATTCCATACCGCTTGATTGGTATCGTTATCGCGGTGCTGGTCATAGGCTTCTTCATCCTCCGGTTCATCATCCAGCGCTACAACCGCCGTGTCATCCGTAGATACACATCACGGCGATAGCCTTATTCTCTCGAAATGGCGGCCCGTACCAGATAAGAATAAGTGGTATACTATGCTTGTGTACGGCAAACTAAAAATTAGCCACCATAAACACAGCGGCCGCTACCGATCGCACGAGTATACCTCTTACTTTCCGCTCATCAGTCTGCTAGTAGTAGTGGGCTTGGCGCTCATGGTTTGCACGGTGTATGCGGCGCACCCGCCGCCGCAAGCGGGTTCGGTTGGACTCACCGGCGCCATGCCCGGAAAGGCGCCAATCACGGCAGCCACCATCACCTCGCCAAGCCAGGGCCAGCATTTCACTACCTCGCCGATCACCGTCAAAGGCACCTGTCCTGCCACAACGCTTGTCGAGATATACAAGAACGACATTTTCGCCGGCTCCACTCCATGCAGCGATACCGGAACGTTCTCTATTTCGGTTGACCTTCTGATTGGCAGGAATACGTTAATAGCCCGGGTATATAACGCGCTGAACCAGCCCGGCCCGGATTCAGCTCCGGTCGTCGTCTACTACGACGCCGTGCCGCCGCAGGCATCCGGCATAACTTCGTTGGACCTTGGCGGTACGCAGCTGCTGCTGAGTACCGACGCCGTCTACCGCGGCGCTTTTCCGGGGCATGAGATGACAATCCCCATAGACATACTCGGCGGCACGCCGCCTTACGCAGTGAACATCCAGTGGGGCGATTCGAGTAATAAAATTGTTCCGCGAAACGACAACCTGACATTCCGCGAGGGCCACGTTTACCAAAAGCCGGGAACATACCAAATTACTCTGCAGGGTACCGATTCTAAAGATCGTACCGCCTTCTTAACGGTAGCGGCTATCGTCAACGGCCAACCGGCTGCCACCGCCGCAACCAGTTCGCCCAAAGCCAGTGTGAACAAATTATTAGTTCTGTGGCCCTTATATACTAGTGCAATCGCTATAGTGATCAGCTTCTGGCTGGGAGAGCGGCGGGAGAAGAAAATCCTCAGCCGTCCCGGCCTCAGCCTTCAGCCGCAAAGCTAAATCGTTACATTTCTCACTTACGGCCTCTTGCAAAAATATCTATACCGTATATGCTTGATAGTAGGTAAATGCTTTTTGTGAGGCGACTACCTGTACTTCAAATACAACAACTAAACCTACAGACAAACAAACAAAAATATGAGTCTGGGTGCGTTATATTACCGCCGCAAAATACTGGGGCCGATCGTTATTATTGGCATGCTTTTGGCATGTCTTATTTTATTCCCTGAACGTACGCAGGCCGCCGCAGGCATCAACCAACAGATAAACTTCCAAGGGCGCCTGCTAAACTCGCAGGGTGCCACAGTGCCCGACGGCTACTACAATATTGAATTCAAGATATATCAGGACGGCGATGGCCAGAGTGTTGGGGATACCACCGGTTCACCCGCCGGCAGTCTAAAGTGGACCGAAGACCACCTGAATACCAGCAGCCAAGGCGTAACGGTGACGAACGGCTTCCTGTCAGTCCAACTGGGCTCGATTACGGCTTTTGGCTCTTCTGTAGACTGGAACCAGGATACGCTCTGGCTTTCCATGAACATCGGCGGGACTGGTGCTTCGTGTTCCCCCTTCAGCTCTTGCAGCCCTGACGGCGAAATGATCCCCATGAAACGCCTGTCCGCTACTCCGTATGCGTTGAACGCGCGCCTGTTGGGCGGGCTCAGCAGCAGCCAATACGTTCAGCTGGCCCAGGGTGCACAAATTGACGCCTCCACGAATACGAGCATCTTCATAAACAAGACCGCCAGCGGCAACTTGCTTGACCTGCAATCCGGCGGCAGTGATGCCTTTGTACTGAACAATTCTGGTGACCTTAGCTTCGGCGCTAATGCTGATCACACCTTGTCAGTGGCAACTGCCGGATCGGGAGTCGCCGGCAAGGCCCTGAGTATAAGCGCTGGCGCGGCGGGAACTGGCGGCAGCGCGCTGGCAGGCGGCAATCTGGTGCTGCAAAGCGGTAACGGCGGCGGCACAAACGGTAACGGCGGTAACGTTGCCATCGATGCGGGCGTTAAAAACGGCACCGGCATTGACGGTACCGTCAGCATCGGCACCAATAACGCCAGCTCCGTCACCATCGGCAACGGTACCGGCTCCTCATCGGTAACAGTTAGCTGCGGCACGGGCAGCTGTACCTTCGGCACCAACGCCACCACCCACACGACGACTGTCGGTTCGACGAACGCCTCGTCCGCGACGACCGTCCAGAGCGGCTCGGGCGGCATTACCCTAAGCGGCGCAACCACAGTGAGTAGTACGAATACCTTTACGTCAGGTACTGGTAACGTCAGCTTGCAAGGAGCTACTACCGTCAGCGCCAACTTAATCGTTACAAACGCCGGTACCGTAGCCTTTCAGAAAGGCACAGACTACAGCACTACCGGTACTTCGAACGATGTCAGTTTTGGCAATGGCACGATTATCCGCCTGACGGGAGCAAGCACACAGACCATCACCGGTATCAGCGGCGGTGCTGACGGCAGGATATTGACGATCGTAAACGCCGCTTCACAAGCTGCCGTCATCGCCAACCAGAATACTGGTTCCACGACCGCCTCAGACCGTATCTTAACCGGCACCGGCGGCGACATATCTTTGCCGGCTGATGCTTCGGTCACCTTAGTCTACGATGCCGGTACCAGCCGGTGGCGGGTTGAGGGCAGTGCGGCCGGCACCGGCGGCTATATCATATTGCAAGGCTCGACTCCCGGCACGGCTCAGACCGGCAACTTCAACATCAGCGGTACCGGTATAGCCGGGACGTTACAGGCCGGGATGTTCGACACGGCCTCTGCGGCCGCATTGAACATCGGCACGACCAATGCGACTGCGATTAACCTAGGCAATACGACGAGCAACATAACGACGACTATCAACGGCATCGCACTTGTTAAGCCAACTTCAGGGCATGATTCTACGAGCGCTTTCCAGGTTCAGAGCGCCTCGGCTGCTAACCTTTTCACCGTTGATTCCACCAACACTGCCATCGTCCTGGGCAATGACGGTACACCGACGGCACTAACCGTCCGGGGTGGAGCTGGCAGCGGCACCAGCGTTGCCGGGGGCGATATAACCTTCGATGCTTCGAACGGTACCGGTTCCGGCGGTTCCGGAGCATTTATTTTCCGGACCGCCCCAGCTGTCACCGGCCCCGGCGCTACTGCGCCAACGTTCGACGTTGCCAGTGCTGTCCAACAGGTGTCATCAGCTACCAGCCCGGTGCAGTGGAACCATACCGTTGCTAGTCAGCCCAACACCTTGCTGCTAATTACGGTAGCTTACGGCGGCAGCGCTTTAAGCTCTACTAACGTCACCTATAATGGCGTCTCGATGACCAAGGTAGTCAACACGTTGGCCTGCTCGAGTAACTGTGCGACGGAGATGTGGTACATGAAGAATCCGCCGAGTGGAACCCATCAAGTGAGCGTGACTTTTGGCAGTACCCGTAATTTTGTCGGTGGCTCCAGCTCGTACTACAATGTCGACCAGACCTCCAACACGTTCGGCACAATCTTCACCAATACTGGCACCAGCGCCGGTTTCTCCAATGCAGCCACAACAATAGCCAACCAGATGGTAGTTGACGCATTCGCCGCCCAAGGCAATGGCGGGTTCACCGCTCAGCAAACCTTGAACTATGAGAACAATACGAACCACGCCGGCGGAAGCGAGCGCAAAGTTGCTACAACCACCTCAACCACCATTAGCTGGAATAATGCACAAAGTAACAACTGGGCGGATATCATTGTAGCCATTAACTCGCCAAACAGTACCGCTAATACGCTCGCCGATAGGCTGCACATTAGTGCCTCCGGTAACGTTGGTATCAACAACAACAATCCGCAGTCTTCGCTGGACGTTACCGGTACCGGTACTTTCAGCACCAGTCTCCAAGCTCCGCTGTTAGATGCAGCATCGGCCGCAGCACTTAATATCGGCACCACGAATGCTACGGGCATTAATCTGAACCAGAATACGACTATTGCAGGCAGCAAGACCTTCACCTCAGGGACCGGTGCGGTCAGCCTACAAGGCGTAACGACTGTATCAGCTAATCTCATCGTCACCAGTGCCGGCAATGCGGCCTTCCAGAAAGGCACCGACTTTAGCACCACGGGTAGTTCCAATAACGTGAGCTTCGGCACGGCATCACTCTATCGCCTGACCGGCGGCGCTACCCAGACCATAACCGGTATCGCCAACGGTGCCGACGGCCGGATTCTGACCCTCGTCAACGCGGCGGCTCAGGACGCTGTCATCAAGAACCTGAGCGGCAGTAGCACGGGGGCTAACCAGATTTCAACCGGTACCGGCGGCGATCTGACGTTACCCGCCGCTGCTTCTATCACCTTGGTATACGATTCGGGTGCCAGCCTTTGGCGAGTAGTTGGCACTACTACCGGAGCATCAGTGCTTCTGCAAGGCACGACGCCCGGCACGGCGCAGACAGGCAACTTTAATATTTCTGGAACCGGCATCGCTGCCACGTTGGAAGCATCCACGTTCGATACGGCCTCGGGTGTTGGATTGAATATTGGCACGTCGAACGCGACAAATATACTCATTGGCAACAATGCTGCGTTGCATAACATTATTATCGGCAATGCTACCGGCGCTACGGCTGTAACTGTTGACTGCGGAACAGGCACTTGCGCATTTGGTACGACAGGCACCGCCCACGCCACAAACGTCGGATCGACTACCGGCGCATCGGCCACGGCCATCCAGTCCGGCTCCGGCGGCATATCGCTGTCGGGGGCGACTACCATAAACGGCGCGACGACGGTCAGCGGCTCTAACACCTTCACTTCCGGCACCGGTACCGTCAGCCTGCAGGGAGCGACCACCGTATCGGCCAACTTCGCTGTCACCAACGCCGGTTATGCCGCCTTCCAGAAAGGCACGGACTTCAGCACTACAGGCACATCTAACAACGTGAACTTAGGCACAAGTTCATTAGTACGCTTGACCGGCTCCACAGCCCAGACTATTACCGGCATCTCGGGGGGTGCCGACGGCCGCATATTGACGCTGGTTAATGCCGCCAGCCAATCTGCTACTATAAGCAACCTTAGCGGCAGCAGTAGTGCCCAGAACCAGATTTCGACCGGGACTGGTTCAGATGTGACTCTGCCGGCAGGCGCTTCGTTAACGTTAGTATACGACTCGGGGGCTAACCTCTGGCGGGTGATCGGGAGCGTTTCAACCCCTGGCGGCTATATCTTCCTGCAAGGATCGACACCTGGCACGCAGCAAACCGGCAACTTCAACATATCTGGAACGGGTATCGCGGGCACTGCTTTGTTGGCTCCCCTACTCGACACGGCTTCCGCCGCCGCATTAGACATCGGCACCAACAATGCTACGGGAATAAATCTCAACCAGAACACCACCGTTTCTGGCACAAAAACCTTAACGGTCAATGGTGGATTGACCACATTGCAAGCCGGGCTGACGGCCAACGGTGGCGCGGTGCAGCTGAACGTAAGCTCGAACAATAATACGAGCATCAATACCGGCAGCTCAACCGGCACGATAAGCATCGGCAATAGCAGCGCAGGTGCCGTAACTATAGCCTCAGGTGCCGCTTCCAGCTTTGCCGTTACCGGCAGTACCCTTGCCCTCTCCGGCACCAACTTCAGCCTGAACACTTCCGGTGTTCTGCAGTTGGCAGGCGGACAAAGCGCGGACGTGACGACTGCGGGCGGCACTACGGCCACATCCTTAGCGTTTAAACCAGGTACCACCACCGGCACCAACAGCACTGGCGCAAGCACAACCTTGAGTGCCGGCGACAACAGCAGCACCAACTGTAACCTCGGTTGTACCGCTGGATCGCTAGCTATAACTGCCGGCTCGGAAACCGGCGGATCGGGCACCACCAGAAATGGCGGCAGCGTCACGATTGACGCCGGCGCAGGCGCTACGGCCAACGGCTCTATATCCATCGGCGCTACCAATTCAACGGGTATAACCCTGGGCCGTAGCGGCACGACGAATACCAGCGCCGGGTCGTTAACAATAAGCTCCGGCCAAAATCTTAGCTTGCAAAGCGGCGTATTCACCCAGACATACTCAACCAGTGCAAACGGCAACGCCCAGTCGCTCCTGGCAACCAACACCAACAGCGGCGGCTCCAATATAACCATGAAGCTTCAGGACGTGACGCTGGTTGGCACGGACACTTCCGGCGGCATTAACAACAACTCGGCCTACTACTTTGAGGATCCCACGGCACACACCAATAACAACTACTACGGGCTGAACTTTGCTGGAACTGGCTACACTGATGTCCTGCGGGTTAACGGCACCCAGATAATCTCCGGCGCGGGCGTACTGCAGACGGCCGGCCTATCGGGGACGTATTCTAACGCATTAACGCTTTCCAACTCCGGCAATCTTATATCTGGTTCTGTCAACGGCGTGACCCTGGCAAGCGCGGCTGACGGCTTTACGGCCGCCGGTGGTACGACCTCCCGAACACTAAAAGTAACCGGCGCAGATATTACCGTAGGCAATGTTATTACTCCCACTTCTGCCGGTTCGTTAACTGTACAGAGCAACGGCGCCAATAACTTGGTATTGGATGTCGGCGGTGCGGCCAGCGTCAATATCGCCAACGGCACAGTCGGTACCGCAGTTAACATCGGCAACACCACAAGCAACCCGAACATCGCTTTCAACGGTTCCGGAACATTTGGTACGACTACCGGGAACGTATCGCTGAACGGCAATACTACCGTTACCGGCACCAAGACGTTCCTGGTCAACGGCGGTTTGACCACGCTGCAAGCGGGCCTTACGGCCAGCGGCGGCGCGGTGCAGCTGAACGTTGGCTCCAACAATAACACCAGCATTAACACGACCGGTTCAACGGGTGCGGTGAGCATCGGCAACAGTAGCGCCGGCGCAGTAACGCTTGCCTCTGGCGCAGCATCCAGCTTCGCCGTTACCGGCAGTACCCTTGCCTTGTCCGGCACCAACTTCAGCCTCAGCACGGCTGGCGTACTGCAGCTGGCGGGCGGACAAACTGCAGACATCACTACCCCGTCGGTCAACACCGGCAGCGGCACGTCAACCAACCTGACCATAAAAGCCGGCGACG
>JBGPNM010000017.1:0-17806 GCA_041487535.1 Candidatus Saccharimonadia bacterium | reverse complement strand
TCGTGCTCGCCGGGCTGCCGGTGCAGCTCATGCCGTTACTGATCATCAGGCACCTCGGGGCGCCGGCGGTGGCTTTTTTCTCGATGGCCTGGACGATGGTCAATCTTCTGTACGTTGTACCCTCAGCCGTAACCCAGTCACTGCTTGCCGAAAGTTCATTCGATAGCCGCAAAAAGAAGGAACATCTGCGCCGCACAATCATACTATTAACGCTGCTGCTGGTGCCTGCCGTAACGGTTGCGATCGTCGTTTCTCCGTATCTGCTCACGATCTTTGGCCAGCAGTATCGCCAAAACGGTACGACGATATTCCAGATCCTTTCGGTCGCGACATTCTTCGTGGCCATAAATGCCGTGGGTAACACGATATTAAATATTGAAAAACGTACCGGGGGAATCGTCGCCGTACAGCTGGCGACCATGCTCGCGACTGGTTCTGCCGCTATTTTCCTTATCCGTTTTGGCTTGACGGGAGTCGGGCTGTCATTTCTCATCGGTAACGTAGCTTCGAGCCTGACGCTTGGCGTACTATGGCTCGGCCGTCCAAAACCGAACAGCGTTGTTCCTTCTTTTCCAGCCGGCAACGCAGAACTGCAAACCCTGCTGCAGCCTTACGGCATATCCGACTTTACGGCGGCACCGCTCGGTAACGGCAGCGATAATTGCACACTTCTTATCCGTACCCCGGCCCAGCGGTATGTGCTTCGCATCTACCGTCCTGATGGCACCAAAGATGACGATATCGAGCAGGAAATCAGCTACATGGATTACTTGGCAGCCAACCATCTGCGTACGCCGCTGGTTATCGGCACCAAAGCAGGCAAGAAGCTTTTGCACTGCGCGTTGCAAGGTAACCGCTGGCAGTATATCCTCATGGAGTTTGTGCCCGGTCATCATCCTACGGAGTATGATCCGCCCCTGCTTGAACATATGGCAAACCAGCAAGCATTGCTGCATGTAAAAGGGCTCGAGTATGCCCGCGGCACCGCAGCGCACCGCCGGCACGTCCCAAGATCACTGCAGGTTCGGCAGAGCTTGTTGCAGGCGTTGGCGCCGGCTGGCTTCAGTCATTTTGACTATGATGCCAGTAACCTGCTGGTCTACAAGGGACAAATAAGCTGCATCCTCGACTTCGAGGGAATGCGTTACGGGCCGCTGGTCAGCTGCCTATACTTCACGCTGTCCCAAATTTACGACCGGCACCAAAAGCCGGAGATGCTGGCAAGCTATCTCGCTGCCTATGAGCAGACGCGCAAATTGAATCCCGGTGAAAATCTAATTATCCGGGTTTCGCTTGCGCTCCGTCACCGAAACCCTGCTCTGCTGCGCGTATAGTCTGACTGTCCGAAAGAAAAGGGCCCGCCTAACCGGCGCTGTCCGGCAGACTAGCGCATAGACCCCAGGAGAACCCGCCTTGTTTGTTATAATGTCTCTGACTGCTGTGTTATTGGCAGCTACAGTAATAAGTAAAAAAGGAGTCCTATGTCCGGAAAAGAATTTTATATCACTACGTCGGATAGTGACGATCCAGAAAATACAGGAGGCTCGGCCACTACGCAATTCGCTACTGATCCTGCGTTTAAACCAACTGTGACTCCAACAAATCAAGTGGTACCTGTCGAAATTGCGGACCCTGAGGAGATGACTGAGACAGAATACCTACGGCTCGAGGCGACCGATTCGGTCGAAAAAATCCTGGATAATTAGATGACGTTCGTTTCGGCGGACCAGTCGTAACTAGAGACCTCGTTAGCTGCTTCGGTATAAGTTGCAGGCAGACACCTGTTTTGCGCCAGCTTTCCTGCAAGCATGTATACTTCCTAACTGATTAAACGCGTTCGGTGCAGATTGCCGGGTGTGTCGTATACTCATAGTACAGTTTGTCAATTTATAGACGAGAGGATACGGATGGCTGGTACTAAGGAAAGTCAGTATGTGCAGCCAGTGTTAGAAGGCTTTGAAGCCTGGAATATTCCCGTCAGCACCATTGAAATAGGATCCGGGGCTTCAATGATAACGGTAGTAAATGAAGCGCTTCGTCTCCTCAACCGGTTTACACTTGCCCAAACAGAAATGACGCACGTTCCAAACGCAGGCACTTTCCGGTACGACCAAGCTCAGGACATACTGAAATTGTATGCGACGCTTTCCCCCGTATACTTTTCTATCGACCTCCGCGCCGGCGAGTACGCAAGTGCTGCGGCCGCCAAGATACGGCATACCGTAATGGGATGGGCAGGCTGGATACGGGATCGGACCGAGGGAGGCGATGATTCTCTTACGCATATATTTTTGACAGAGGTCGCTCATGCCGTTGCCCCGTATAATGTGGGCGCAGGAGACGGCTTAACGCCCAAAGATGAAGACGCGCAAGGGCACTACCTGCTCAGCCGCGCGGCGGGGCTTGCAGCGATCGGTGAGCATCGAACAGCCCGGGAGCTCGTGAACCGGCAAACTACGGAATCCTACGACATTGCATTTCACCATCCGGGCTGGCTTGTCCGGCTTGCGCACGAGCAGCGGCAACTCGGGACCAAAGAAGGAAAACAAGCAGCAAGAGTAACCGAGGCTTTGGTGCGAAAGCACTTGAGCGGGGAGGCAGGTTGGCTGCGCAGCATAGCCGACGGAAAGACATTTATCCCGCTGCCGGAGTACGACAGAAATAAACGTTTTCAAGAACATCTGTACGCAGATCAAAAGCTTTACGCGCATCTTGGGGCTGCGCAAGCGTATTTGTACCTGGGCTACCATAAAAAAGGCATGGACGTGCTTGAAGCCGGCCTGGCTGCGTATGACACAGAGTACAAAAAGGACAATCCCACAGTGGGTGCGCCGGTTGAAGTTTTGACTCGGTATGCCTTAACGTGTCTTGCGTATGAGGAGGACAGCGCGCATGTCGCAGATATTATTAAACGTATTACCCAGGCCGTACCGTATGGTGAGATTAACGAAGATACTTTACAAACCAAACGCCGGGAACACACCGAGCGTATCCTGATGGCACAAGAGCTCTGGAAGCTGTACAGACAAGGTGATATTACCGGGGCCATTACTGTGTTAAACGAGTCTGACGATTCACGTCTCTTAACTTACGCAAGGGAATATATGCATATGTCGAAAGGTGCAGGGCCAGGAGCGATAGACATACCGCTTGCAAGGCGGGTTGCCGAAGCAAAGACGTATGCCGACACCGGCGACTTTTTCATGGCATTAATACGTTTGAAGCGGAATGACGACGGGTCCCTATTGCGGATTACTACACTTGACGAAGCAATATCCGTAGCCGGCGGGTTGGTCCACCTTAGTGTCGCGATGATGAAAGCCGAGAGAAAGGCACAAAATGAGAAAATGCGCGAAAACAGCGGCAATCTCGTATCTCTGCCCGTCAAATGAGGTACGTTTAATAGAACTAAGAGTGACAGATACAAGCCGTAGTGGCATCTAAAATGCATCCTGCCAGCGCCCTCAACACGTAGCTATTATGTATACTAAGGTCATGAATGGTGAACAAGAAACTGCTGTCCGCACGCAAGCAAAGCATGATGGCATCACGCATATTTCGACTGGCGTTGCCATCGTGCGGGACAACAAAATCCTTATGGTCTACCGGGCAGTCGGCGATTTTATGGGTGGCACCTACGAGCTCCCGGGCGGCGGGGTAGACGAGGGTGAGAAAATAACTGACGGCGCGATCCGCGAAGTCAGGGAAGAAACGGGATTAACGGTATCGAAAGTATTAGGAATATTTCCCGGTTTTGATTATTCTACTGACCGGAAGCCAAAGGTACGGCAAGTAAACTTCCTTGTTACGGTTGGGCCCGGTGATGTCATTCTCGATCCTCAAGAGCACGATGAATTTACATGGGTTGATGCAAGTAATATTGATAGCCTCGTCATGTCGGCAAAAACACGGCATGGGGCAAACGATGCATTACAACAGGTAAAGCGTTTTAACCTGGCGGAGTAATACATACATGGGCATGACGCGTAGACCTATGTGGGTCGTCTTCGACGTTGGCGGCGTTTTGCTGGACTGGCGGTCGAGCCTCAGCGCGGTAGCCGCGGAGCTGGGTATCACCCGGGATCAACTGCTCGGCGTACTGTTTGGCCAGTCAGTCCCTAAGAATATTGGCACAGCTATGCTCCTCGGGGAGATACCAGCAGAGGCCGGCTGGGCTGTGGTATTGAAACGGCTTGCCAAAAATGGTTACGACCCGGCACCTGTCTTTGCGCAGACGTATGCAGCAAAGTTTTGGTCACGAGATACGCTTAAACTTGCTGGCGTATTGCACGAGACTGGATACAAACTTGCTATTATGAGCAACTCTTGGCTTGGCCTGACCGACCCGAAGAAGAAAGAAGATTTTCCGAAAGAGTTGCAGCTATTTGACAATATATTCGACTCATCGGTCGAAGGTATGAAGAAGCCTGACGTTACATTTTATGAACTCGCGGAACAGCGGACTGAGGCAAAAAGGAAAGACTTATTTCTCATTGACGATGATGAAGAGAATCTTGCTACAGCCAAACAGCGAGGCTGGCAAACGTTCCGGTATGAGATGGGGGACGAAAGAGATGGACACGAATCAAACAAAGAACTACGATCAATGCTTCTTTAACCTTTCTAACTTGCCGTCTCCGAGCTGTCATTGAAAAGTTCACCCTGATGATGAAAGCCACTCACAAAGGCTATGGCAAAAAGAACTTGATAGCTGGTTACGTTAAATATGTATTGCAGGAAGGCTCAGAATTTGAAAAGACCAGGCTAGTACGCAGCTTAAATATCAAACTAGCACTGCACGATCGCAATATTGTTATAAATGATTAGCCTAACGTAGGGAGATGGTATTGATGTGGCTTGAAATCAGGCCAACAACCACAGGGTTAGTGTCTTTAAATGACAGCAGGGTTAACTTTTCCTTAGCTCTCGTTATCCCTACCAGAAACTCACATATAGTTTGATCAGTAAGCGTCTTGGTCTCATAGTCAAGAACGCAGCTATCGTCGACACCTACAAAGTAGACAAAATCAGCAGAAAGACCTTTTGAACCCATTACAGTCGTTATTTCAACTTCAACTGCATCTCTCGTGTGAGCGTCAAACCCATTTATCAGTTTTGATAAAAGATTTTTCAGATTTAAGATTTCATTGAGTCTTTTTAAATCCGTAGATGTTAGTTTGTCCTTTCCGACCCTTACCTTCTTAAAAAGGGCAACATCTACCTCAATTTTTCCCTGTATTGTCTTATCTAAGCAATTCCACAATTTCTTCTTTGTGCTATCACTTGTCTCTACCAAGGTCTTGAGACTTTTTTCATCTACGTAAAACGACATGATCTTGCGTACTGATAAGTTATCTGTCTTGCGTTTCTCGAGTGTCCTAAAGCTTTCTATGATGTATTTATGTTTTAAGGTTTTGTGTTTTTCGTCAGAGAACAGCTCGAAATCAACGACATTAAGGTCTTCCTTTACTAAACCTTCGTACATTTTTTGTTTAAAATAGGAGGGCACTAGCACTAAAATACGTTTCTTCTTCTCACCACCACCAGTCTCTTTCTTAATTCGTGAAGCTAGTTGGTAAAAAAGCTGATTCCCACTCACTGTTGGTATGAAATCTATCTTGCTATATTTTTTACTTACCTCCTCCTTGCCATCGCTACGTGGCGAAGGATAAAGATACTTTTTCTCGTCAAGTCTTCCTTTAAGTAGGCCTTTTGATTTAGCGTTTTTTATAAGGTCGTTTACAGATTTTACGATAACTTCTGTGCATCTGTAACAATTGTCGAGCGAAAACTCTCCAGTCTGAGGATCTTTGTAGAGGTCTCTTATTAATTGTGGCTGTGCACTCTTCCATCCGTATAGCGATTGATCATCGTCGCCAACGATTACAATTCTATTTTTTGTGTTGAGGTGCTTTATAAAATTCCATTCAAGCTGATTAAAATCCTGGAATTCATCAACTAATATAAGATCGTAGTCGCTTGGTATTACATCACTATTGGCGCTAAAGAGCTGATTTATAGCATAGATTATTGAATTGAATGAAAATAACTGTTCATTATTCCCATAATAAGTTGCTCGAGTTTTATAGAAGTTCTCTTCCTCATCCGACAAAGATCCAGCATGCAGGGCTTTTTCAAAGTCTGTTTTACCCATTTTTATGAATGAATAATCACTTGTTATTAGTTTATCGAGCGACTCATCAAGTTCGGCAACTTTCTTGGTTTGCTTTGAATATTCTTGCATTGCAAATGAATGCAACGTCGAGACTTCGACATTGGCGAAGTCTTTAAAGTCCACTATCAAATCATCGACCAGCTTATTGATAAATGACAAGACTAGTATTTTCTTGCCCTTGAAGCTATCCGACTTAACTATAGTCTTAAAACTGAAGCTTTTGCCGGTGCCTGGACCTGCGAGTCCAACAAACAGGTTTTTATCCGTACCGACAACTAGCTCTAAAATATCAGGCATTACGGTCACCTTTGGTGCAAGTTATGGCTGGGGATGAGGGATTCGAACCCCCGATGACGGGACCAGAACCCGTTGCCTTACCACTTGGCTAATCCCCAATAATCTGTTTGGTCACCTTGATGACCGTAACAAGGGGGATTATACAAAATATTCGAAGTATATGCCAGATTTTCGGTGCCGTCAGCTAATATCACGGCGGCGGAAGCTAACCCAGGCAAGCGCCATGAGCACACATACAATTGCAAGCATGCCGAGAGGCTCCGGAGCGCTGAAATGGCCGGTGAGTATGTCGGCTGGGTGGTAATAGTGAAACGGCAGGAATTTTGCCGGCCAACGCAGCCAGTGAATAGTAGTGTCAAGCGAACTGACGACGTAACCGCCGAGCGACAACAAAACGGCGATGCTGATGCTGGCGCTCCGCCCGGTTCGCCCGGCGGCGGTCAGGGCAAACGCGACGGCGCCGAATATTAGTGACAGCAAGGCCGACATCGATGTCGCCGTCAGGATGCTGAGGGTGTGCACACCGGTAAAACCAAACGCTGCGGCCTCCAAAGCCGTAAGTATGGCCGTAGCCAGGCTGACTATAAGCAGAACAATCAATCCGGAAATAGCTTTACCAAAGAGCAGCGTACCGCGGGAGATAGGGCGGGCAAGCAACAGCTCGATGGTATGCTGCTGCTCTTCGCGGCCCAAAAGCGACGATCCTAAAGCGATTGCCAGAAAGCTGAATAACAAAGGAAGGAAAAAGTAATATACCTTCGAGCTGAGATAGCCGATGGGCGTAATAAAGCTGCCGGTGTCGGTGATGAGCGCGCGGGCCGTGTCTGGAATTTGCTTGAGCGCCATGTCTAATTGTGCCGACTGGTTGCGGAACGTAGGATACACCGCTAGGTTGAGCGTGATATAGCCGCCGATGCCGACTATCCACCACAGGATTGACCAGCGCCGCTGCGTCAGCTCCTGCCGGATAATCACAGTCAAGCCACGGCGGCGGCTTGGGCGGAGCCGGGTTGCATTAATCACGCTGGTCCTCCTGGTAGTAGCTAAGGAATTCCTCTTCCAAATTGGCTTCCCGCTGCTGAAAATGACTAAGGCGGTGCTGCGAGAGCACCGCAAAAAACAGTGGAAGCGATGCAGACGGTACGGCTACAGTAACCCGGTGCGGGCCACCGCCGGATGTAACCTGGGCTTGCGGAACCCGTTTTAGGTCCTGCAGCGGAGCGTTATTCTGAAAAACAAGGTCGAAACTGTTGGCGGCCTTTGCTGACATATCTGACAGAGTATGTTCGCGGACCAATTTGCCGTCACGGATGAAACCCACGCGGTCGCATGCCCGCTGCACTTCCGCAAGGTTGTGGCTGCTGAAAAATACACAGCCGCCGCGTTTTTTCGTTTCCCGAACGACATCGAAAAATACTTCCTGCATGAGCGGGTCCAGGCCGGTGGTCGGCTCGTCCAATATAAGGATGTCGGGCTGATGCATACATGCTTGGATGATACCGATTTTCTGGCGGTTACCGCGCGAGAGCGTGCGCAGCGGCTTGTCCAGTTCCGCCTGGAATACTTGCGACAGATGCTGCGGATAGCTATGATCGCGCGGCGGTTGGAGTTCGGCCATAAAGTGTAAAAATTGCCGGCCGGTGAGCTTGTCGTACAAGGCAACTTCTCCTGCCAAGTAGCCGGTATGCCGTTTGGCTTGAACCGAATCAGCGACAATGTCGAAGCCGGCAATGCGGGCGCTGCCGGCGGTTGGCTGCACAAAGTTGAGCAGCGTGCGGATAGTCGTAGACTTGCCGGCGCCGTTAGCGCCTAAAAAACCGTATACTTCTCCGCTGGCGACGGAAAGCGAGATGTCTTTGATGGCAAATACCGGCGAACCGGCATAGCGTTTGCTGAGGTTTTCTAGAACGAGCGGTTTAGTAGCAGCGGCCATTACCATGTAAGTATAGACGCGCCCGGCAATCCCCGCCAAACTGAAAAATGCGGAGCTTATCCGCTCTGCTTAATACGGTTCGCGCTGCACAATCCGGTCAATGTAGCCTGCGCGACGGTGTGGTCGTCGATAGTCCGCAGTAGTTGGTATTTACTTGCGCCGTCCGGAAGATCCAATATTGCATCCAGCGCGAAGAGCATAAAGATGTAGCGGTGCGTCCCCGATGGCGGGCAGGGGCCGCCGTACCGTGTAGTGCCAAAGTCATTCTTTCCTTGCAGTGCACCGTCCGGTACCGTACCGGCGGGTAAAGAGCCGAGGCCTGGGCCGATATTCCAGAGGCTCCAGTGAAGGAAATCGCCACCGGGTGCATCAGGGTCGTGCATAATGAGCGCTAGGCAGGCCGTACCCGCGGGCGTGCCGGTGATGACAAGCGGAGGGCTGCTATTCGCTCCCCTGCAGGTATATTGGTCGGGAATTGTATCACCATCGGCAAATGCCGGACTTGCAATTGTTAAGGCAGAAGACCCCATTTCTCGTACTCCTTACCATAGATATGTAATCATCTGCGCGCCAAGCTTGCTGTAAAAATATACACTGATGTCGTGGCGGCTACATCATCTTAAAAGCACGAGCATATTGCATAACGGCCGGTAATTTATTACCATTATGATACGAAAGCAATAAAGTAATAAAGGACAAGGCATGAATAAACTCTTTACTAAAATAAGCCTGACGCTGCCGGCACTCGTGCTCGCGATGACGGCCCTTGTTGCGGTGCCGGTATTGGCCGACGATGGCGGTTCATCGGGTTCTGGCGGTACCACTACGAGTACCAGCGGTTCGGGTGACACATCCGGCAGCTCGACGTCGGGGAGTAACGACACTACCGAGACAACGACAACTGACTCAACCAAGACAGAAATAGAGACGCAAGACCGCCATCAGGGTGCGCTGATGTTAACGGAGCTGCGGCACTCGGGCAGGCATCACACGCTTGCGGAGGTCAAGACTGCATGCGAAGCTCATAAGCAGGGCCTGGACACAAGTTTCTCGCACATTTCGTTATCGCTAACCAGCTTTAATTCCCGTGTTGCGGGTATACTAGCCAAAGCGGAAGCCTACCAGAAGACAAACAACATCACTGTTGCGAACTGGGACAGCTTGGTAGCTGCCGCGACCGCCGCCGGGACAACTTCAGATGCCTCGATCGCTGCGCTTAAGGCGGTTACGCCGTCGCTGGATTGCAACAGCACTTCGGTTGCCCAGGACGTTGCAACCTTCAAGGCTGCAGCAGTGCAAGCGCGAACTGATGTTAAGGCCTATAAGGCTGCGGTACGGGCGGTAGTGAAAGCTTTGCTGGATGCAAAGCAGGCTAGCCAAGGAGGGCAACAGTAATGAATAAGTCTAATGCTAGCCAGCGAGGCTTCGGCTTCATCGCAATACTGTTAGTGCTTGTGGTTATCGGCGCGGTTGTGTTGATCGGCCTCAAGGTCATGAACATGCGCAGCGCCAATTCTGTCGTCAGCGACAGCACCAAGGGTCAGCCGATAGTGCCGGTCAAGATTACCAGCAAGGCTGACTTGCAAACCGCAGCAGCAGCGCTCGATACAACCAATGTCGATCAGGTCGACCTGACACAATTGGACAGCGCCCTCAACGCGCTGCTTTAATGAGACACCTGTAAACAGGTTTCTCATCACGCCGGGCGCGAAGTAAATTCGCGCTCGGGGTGCTCTTCCCGAACTGCCAGCGAAGCCGCTTTTCATCCTGAACTGTACTAAATGCGAAGCGTCTTTTGCGGAATTGTTTATTTGAAAAAGTCGGTTCCTGTCAGCTCTGGCGGCAGGAACCCTTTTTCATGCTGGAAGTTTGCTTGCCACTCATAGTTTTGCTGGTAACCTAAGTCTTTCATGAGTTTAGTCGGCGCATTACGCAGGTGCAGCGGCACCGGAGCGTCGGGGTAATCGCGGGCGGCGAACAATGCCTTCCCCATGGCATTCGTTACCTCGCGTGATTTTTTGGCTTTGGCGAGCGTGGCCGCACAGTGGAAGAGATTGTATTGGCATTCCGGCATACCGATGCGTTCTACGGCCAGGAAGGTCGAAACAGCCAGGCTAAGGGCGGCCGGCGCGGCCAGGCCGATGTCCTCACTGGCAAAGATGACCATCCGCCGGGCGACGAACTTCGGGTCTTCGCCGGCTTGCAGCATCCTGGCCAGATAGTACAGTACGGCCGTGGCGTCGCTGCCGCGCATACTTTTAACAAAGGCGCTGACAACATTGTAGTGGTTTTCGCCCTTCTTGTCGTAGCCGGGCAGGCGTTTTTGGGCGGCGGTCTTGACGGTTTCCGGAGTAATAGACTGGCCGCCGGCAAGCTGCACCGCCAGCTCCATGTTGCCAAGCGCCACCCGTGCATCGCCGCCGGACAGTTCTGCCAGCAGGTTGATACTCCGGGCCGGTAAGTGCTTGGCGGGTATATGCTCGAGCTTAGCCGCGCGCTTCAGAATGCGGGTAATAGCTTCCTTGGCAAGCGGCTCCAATACCAGCACGCGTGACCGGCTGAGCAGCGGGTTGATAACCTCAAAGCTTGGATTCTCGGTGGTTGCGCCAATCAGAATGATGGTGCCGTCCTCGACATGCGGCAAAAAAGCGTCCTGCTGTGCTTTGTTAAAACGGTGGATTTCATCTACGAACAAGATGGTGCGCATGCCCAAACGCCGGTTGGCCTGGGCGTGCTGGATAACTCGCATGACATCTGCTTTCCCGGACGCGACAGCGCTGAGCTCCACGAATTCCGCGCCGGTTTCGCGGGCGATAATACGTGCCAGCGTCGTCTTGCCGCTGCCCGGCGGGCCCCACAGGATCAGGCTGGTCGGCTGCTTCTGGGCGATGATCTCGCGGATAATCTTTCCAGTCCCTACCAGGTGCTCCTGCCCGATAATATCTGCCAAACGTTCGGGCCGCATCCTTTCCGCCAGAGGCCGTGTGTCCATAAATATAGTATACGGTGTTATCCTGCGTTATTCGGACTTCCAGGTGCGTCAGGCGTATGTATTACATTCGTTACTAGACGAACAATGCCCGGACTCGGGCGATCCCGGCCGCTAGTTAATTAGGCCAGCCGACGGCTGTGGTCGGACTCGTCCTCAATTTCCTGCTGGAATATTTCTTCGATCAAGTCTTCTATGGTGACGATACCGATAATGACGTCATCGCGCTCCACTGGTAATAAATGCGTTTTGCTGCGGATAAACTTCCGAAACAGTGTGTCGAGGGCTGTCCGGCTGCCGACGGTCAAGGTATGATGCAGTTTTAGCTCATCGACCCGGTAGCTTGTATGATCAAAGTCCAAGTCGACGAGGTCTTTCATGAGCAGTACACCGTATACAGCCTGACGCGATTTATCGATCACCGGGATACGGCTGCGGCCGTTCAGCTTAACTTCGTCGATCTTTATCGAGTCGATAATATCGTCCGGTTGTAGCCAGTAGACATGCTTTAGCGGCGTCATAATACCCTGAACGGTTTTTTCGCTCAGCTGGAGAGCGCCGCGGATTATCTCAACCTCATTTTCGTCTAGCTCGCTCTCGTCGCTGTCAGCATGTTCGCCGATCAGCAACCCGAGCTCACTGCGGCTTTGCAGCGCGGTGTGCTCGTAGCCAAGCAGCCTGTCCAGCAGCAGCTGCAGCGGTTTGGATACGGGGTATGTTATATAAATCATCAGACGTAAAAGAGGCGCCAGCCACGCGCAGAAACTGAGCGCGTGCTTGACGAACAGCGCTTGCGGGATAACTTCACCGAAAATGACGATCAAAAGCGTGCTGCTAAGCCCGGCAATCCAGCTGTTTAAGACGTGACCGAGCACCAGTGATGTGGCAGAAATAACTGCCACGTTAGACAACAAGATACTAGCCAGCGATAAATGACTGTTGGTGCGAAATGGCAGCACCCGTACAGCTTGGCGGTCGCCCAAGATTGTCTTACGCTTGAGGTCGGCCGGCCTTAGCGACATTAACGCGACATTCAACCCAGAGCAGATTGCCGACGCGGCGACAAGTACTACCACCACCAGCGCTATGAAAAGCGTATACATATAAAAGCGAGAACCCTCCAACTTGTTATCACTTATTCTAGCCGTTCGCTTGCTTTGATGCAAAGTGTGCCGGTTTACCCCTTGCGGTTGTAAAATTTATGCAGAGGTTTATGGAAGCTGTCAAAAATGGTACGATCTTTGCATCGTGGTAAAAATGCGTGACGTTGCTAAGGCCGACAGGCCGCGTGAGAGGCTTGCCGCCAAAGGTCCAGCCGTGCTGTCTGATTTTGAGCTGCTGCAAGCGCTCATAGGCAGCGGTGTCAGGCAGGCCGACGTCTCGAAAATCGCAAAAGATACCCTGAAGCTTCTGCGCAGGCATAGTACGAACCTAAACTATGAACAGCTAGCCAGGATCACCGGCCTTGGAACCGCCAAAATCACCGAATTGCTAGCCGCGTTTGAACTTAGTAAGCGCTACCTTGTCGAGCCCGAGCAGCCGATTATCGACTCGTCGGAAAAAGTAGTCGACCATTTGGCAGACATTCGAGACAAAAAGCAGGAACACTTTGTCTGCCTGACACTCGACGGCGCTAACCGGCTTATCGCCAAACGCACCATCACGGTAGGCACGCTAACGAGCAGTTTGGTCCACCCTCGCGAGGTTTTCGCCGACGCCATTACCGACCGTGCCGCAAGCGTTATAGTCGCGCATAACCACCCCAGCGGAACCCTTGCTGCCAGCCCTGCAGACGAAGAAGTTACCGCGCGATTAAAACAGGCCGCCGCTCTGCTCGGTATACATCTCGCAGACCATATTGTTGTTACTAAAACCAGCTTTATATCCATCGCTTAGTGCTATCATTAACATAGCTGGGGACAATAGATCACTATCCATGATGACTTATGAGTAATTTTGCCTTTATCGACAGCCAAAACCTGAACCTCGGCGTACGCTCGCTGGGTTGGAGGATTGATTATAAGAAATTCCGGCTCTATCTTCGCAATAAGTATAGTGTCAGCGAAGCCTATGTCTTCATCGGGCTCGTAACCAGTAACCAAAAACTCTATACGGAATTGCAAAAAGCCGGGTTCATTCTCGTATTCAAACCGACTGTTCGGTATTTTGTAGATGGTAAGGAGACGGTAAAGGGCAATGTTGACGCCGAGCTCGTCCTGCACGCCGCAGCTATTCAGTTTCCCAATTACGATAAGGCGATAATTGTCAGCGGTGATGGCGACTTTGCCTGCCTGGCCGACCACTTAATTGATCATAATAAGCTGCTGCATATATTTACTCCGAATGCTACATACTCCCAACTGCTCAAGCCGTTCTCGCAATACATCGTCAGAATTGATCGGCTGCGCCCTTCCCTGGAATATCAAAAAAGCCAGCATCGGCGGTCGGTCGAAACCTTAGGCCTATCTGGCAATGGTGATACCAATAGTGTACCAAAAACGTACCAAAAACACAAGGCAAACGGTGCAACAAAAACAGATAAGAAAGGCAAGTAATGTTTGAGAGCAGCTTCAAGCGGATCGATGATATTCTTCGGCAAGAGGCGGGGACGAGCGGCGCTACCGACTATGTGGAGCAGACGTCCTGGATATTGTTCCTGAAATACCTGGACGACTTGCAGAAGAACAAAAGCATCGACGCCAAGCTTGTCGGCAAAGAGTACAAGCAAATTTTGGCCGACGAATATATGTGGGAAGTGTGGGCGGCGCCAAAAGATGCCAACGGCAAGTTGGACAAAACCAAGGCGCTCAGCGGCGAAGATCTGGTGGAGTTTGTTGAGGGCAAGCTGTTCCCGTATTTGCGCACCTTCAAACAAACCGCCGAAAATCCGCGCAGTATAGAATATAAAATAGGCGAGATCTTCGGCGAGATCCGCAACAAGGTGCGCAATGGGCATAACCTGCGGGAAATTATCGATATTATCGACGGCCTGGAATTCCGCAGCCGCGCCGAGTTGCACGACCTATCACATCTGTACGAGCAAAAGCTGAAGAACATGGGCGGTGAGGGCAAGAGCTCCGGCGAGTACTACACGCCGCGCGCGCTGATCGAGGCGATCGTGCAAGTTGTTGACCCCCAGGTTGGCGAGCGTATATATGATGGTGCGGTTGGCTCGGCCGGTTTCCTGGTGGAGGCCTACAACCACATGAATACCAGCAAACTATCGACGAACGAGCTGCGTCACTTGCAAGAAGAAACGCTGTACGGCAAAGAAAAGAAGCCGCTACCGTACATCCTAGGCGTCATGAACATGATTCTGCATGGCATAGAGGCGCCGAACATCCTGCGCACCAACACACTGACAGAAAATGTGGCCGACATTCAGGAAAAAGACCGCTTCGACGTTGTGCTGGCCAATCCGCCCTTTGGCGGCAGCGAGCGCAAAGAGGTGCAGGATAATTTCCCCATCAAAACCAGCGAAACGGCTTATCTATTTCTGCAGCACTTCATGAAGATGCTCCGCGCCGGCGGCCGGGCGGGCATTGTTATCAAAAACACGTTCCTTAGTAACACCGACAACGCGGCCGTGTCCATCCGCAAAGAGCTGCTCGGTAATTTCAACCTGTATACCATCCTAGACATGCCTGGCGGCGTCTTCAAAGCCAGCAGCAGCGCCGGAGTCAGAACCGTCGTGCTCTTCTTCGAAAAAGGCGCTCCCACTTCCAAAATCTGGTACTACCAGCTCAACCCCGGCCGCTCCTTGGGCAAAACGAACCCGCTAACCATAGCCGACCTGCAAGAATTCATTGACATGCAAAAAACCAAAACCGCCAGCCCTAGCTCTTGGACGATTGATGTAGCAGAAATAGATCGAGGCACATACGACCTCTCAGTAAAAAACCCAAATGCAAGCGATGAAGCTAAGCTCCGTGATCCCAAAGAAATAATCGCCGAAATTAAATCGCTTGATGAGGAAACGGCGAAATTATTAGGTGACCTTGAATGAATGTATGGAAATTAATGCTAACGACTTTATCAAGATAAGCTATCGGGGCGGGGTCAGTGTGTATTTCCACCGAGACTTGGCTTCACATTTCCATCGCAAATTCGGGCATAAGAATAGAACCAGGCAGTTTCCGTACTTCAAAAACCTTGTTGAATTTTTAAGGCAAAACCCAACCATTAAAGTATTCTTTACCGAAGCCGCCGAAGCGAAGTCCTACATGAGTGATAAGCTGGGCCTTTTAGTCAACATTGACGCATACATCGAGTTTTGTGAAAGGATCGAGACCAAAACTGAAGGAAGGGCACAGGCGTTTTTTGGCCAACACATAGATTCAAGCGTACTGCTAAGCCCTGAGGTCAAGAAAGAGATAATCGCATCTTCTTCCGAGTCAGAGATAATTGAGAGAATTAGCAATTTCGATGAAGTGGAGAGAGCCGAGTTGACCGAAAAGCTAAAAGAGCGCGGGCTAATAATACTCCCGAACGTGGATATTAGAGACCTACCCGATGATGTATTTTCATTTCAGTTAAAGAGCGCTGTTTCAAACGCATCGAAACGTCAGATAATACTCTCGACATACAAATATGCTCAGATCGAGACTTTGAAAAGGCATTGTGCATTTCTTCGCCGAAGCTTAGACAAAAATGAGATGTTTATACAGAACTGGATAGATGCGAAAATCGACAGCAACGGATCACCTGCTGATCTGTCAGAGGTAGAATTAAACAGAGTGAAGAAATCTCGCTGTTTGATATTTGGGTTGGAATTCATCAACCACAAACGCGAAGGGTCCGCTAGCCAAAAGCGCTTTGATATTCTTACGCGAACTTCGGAAGGGCGGAATGAGTATGTGCTCATAGAGCTAAAGTCACCTAGCGGCAGCGTATTTACTGTTGACGAGGAGGTTAATGAAAACGGCGGCAAATCAACTAGCTACTCATTCTCCGGTGATATTGCAAGGGCTATACCGCAAATTACACACTATAAAGGTCTTCTCAAAGAGGCGACTCAAACTGAGTGGCAACGTTATGGGCTCGTCAAGGGCGAGGTGGTGAAGAGCATTATTCTCGTCGGCACTCGCGTGGGAGATAGTGTCTGGAACGAGCACTTTAGTAGCCTAAAACACGGGCTAAGTAGTTCCCTCGAAATAATGACACATACTGACCTAATTGATAAACTCGAAGCAACGATTAAAAACCTAGAGGAAAACTTGTAGTTGAGAACTTCATCACTCGGCAGCATATCCGACATCCAGATCGGTAGTACACCCTCGCGATCTATGGCATCGCTTTGGGATAAAGATAAGATAACAAATAATGTTTGGATTTCTATTGCCGATCTTAATAATACTTTAGATGGCGTCGTGACTGATAGCAAAGAGTACGTAAGTAATAAAGCGATACCTAGAATGAAGCTTGTTAAAAAAGGGACATTGTTGCTGAGTTTCAAATTGACGTTAGGGAGGCTTGCTTTTGCTGGCCGTAACCTATATACGAATGAGGCAATAGCTGCTCTAAATATTAACAACCCGTCTGAGCTCGATAAGAGCTATCTTTTCTACTTCCTCAAGTTTTATGATTGGGACGAATTAGCTAGAGGCGACGAAAAGGTTAAAGGCAAGACGCTCAACAAGGCAAAGCTAACAGCTGTTAAGATAAGTTATCCCGAATCAATTGAAGAACAAAAGCGGATCGTTAAGAAGTTGGATGAGGCGTTTGCGGCGATTGATAAGGCCAAAGAAAATACCGAAAAAAATCTAAAAAATGCCCAAGAACTTTTTGATAGCACTTTTTCTGAGATTCTATCTAGCATAGCCAATGAGGGTGAAGTGGCCACACTGGGTAGTAGCAAATATCTCTGTATTGAAGACGGAGACCGCGGTAAAAACTATCCGAAGAAGAGCGACTACGTGACAACCGGTTACTGTGTCTTCTTAAGTACAAAAAACGTCCGGAAAAATGGTTTTCTTTTTGATGAAGTCGTTTATATTGCAAAAGCTAAGGATGAGCAGCTTAATAAGGGGAAACTAGTCCGTGGTGATGTTGTTATGACGACCCGAGGAACGATTGGTAATGTCGGCGTCTATAACAAGATGGTACCATACGAGAACATTCGCATTAACTCCGGCATGGTGATTTTTCGACCAAATACAGACGTACTCTTGCCTGAATACCTACTAGAGGTTTTGAGGTCACCAGGCCTTAAGAGACAGATTAGTAAATTCTTTTCTGGAACAGCACAACCACAATTACCCATAAAGACGCTAAGAAAATTCACCTTTACTATCCCAGAAACTAGGTCTCAACAATTAGCAGTTAGTAAAATTCAGAAAGCTAATCAGACTTTAATTACCTTGCAAAAATTGTATATGCGAAAACTGGACAATCTGGAAGAACTGAAGCAGTC
>JBGPNM010000016.1:0-17963 GCA_041487535.1 Candidatus Saccharimonadia bacterium | reverse complement strand
CGAAGACAAGACGCGCGCCAACAGCCTGGGCGCCGACCGTTATCTTGTAAAATCTCAGGTGACGCTGGAAGATATTGTAAAGTCCGCCCACGAACTTACCGACAACCCGAATCCCTCGCCGGCTCCGGTAGCCGCCGCGGCAACGCCGTCAGCCTATGTAACCTCAGCAGCGCCGGCAACGCCAATTGTAGCCGCTCCCGCCATGCCCGTGCAGCCCACGCCATCAGCCGTACCGATGGCACCTGCGCCAGTACCCGCCAGCCTGCCGCCCGCGGCTCCGCCGACGTTTGCGCAGCCACCAGCTGCGACGCAGTTCGTTCCGGCTTCGCCGCCGACGCCAACGCCGTTCACCGCAGTGCCGCAGCCAGCCCAACCGCAACCTCCGGCATCGGAGCAGAGTGTGCCAGCGCTACCGATCCCAGATCCGGCACCTTCGCCGGTACCAAATACAGATACATCGCTTGCGCCCGGCGGCTCTCCTCGGCCAGCCTACATGACAAACTTTTCCGCACCGCCCCCCGCAGGGCCTGTTCCGCAACCGCCCGCACTTGCAGTGGCTGCCGAGCCTGCACCGGTCCCGCAGTTAGATAATGACCAGCTCAACCTAGCCACAACCGCCGAAGAACAAGCAACCGTTAACGCCCAGATTGCCAGCTTCGCTGACCAGCCAACATCCGATAGGACACAACCAACAAACGGCCTGAGCGGCGCACCCAATGTTCCTGCAAATGGCGACGATGCGGCCTTGGCGGATGCCGTGGATAACCTTGCCACGAGCACCGAGCAGACACCCACAGCTGCACCCACCGAACCAGCCATAACCAAACCGCACGCTGTTGCACCAACCACCCCGGCAGCACCGGAAGAGAAGGCCGCGGGCAGCGGCAGTGTTGTGATCGCGAACAAGAAGTCAATCCAGCCGCTTGAGCGCGAACCCAGGCCGGGCTTGGACGAGCTTTTGGCACGCGAGGAGAAGAAGAATATCACTACCGCCGGTTACGGGCAAACCATGACCGCCCCGACCCCGGAAATGACAAACGGTGCGATGGACGACATCGACCGACCGTCTGGCCTCGCTCCTCGGCCAGGCAGCGCATATGCCCCCAGTACGTCGCCCAAACCGGAGCAGCCAGAAACACCGCGCTTGAGTAATGACCTGAACGACCCCAACAATATAGCCCTGTAACATTCAGACGGCGGCCACAGCAACTAGGCCGCAACCAAACTACTTTGAGCTACAAGCGACTGGCTATAAGCTAGATACATGCGAATTAATAAATTCCTGGCGCTTGCTACCGGCCTGAGCCGCCGCGCGGGAGACGCTGCCATTGCCGAAGGCATGGTGATTGTCAACGGTCAGCCGGCAATACTCGGCCAGGTCATTACAGCCACAGACAGCGTACGATACCAAGGTAAACAACTGGATGTTGGCCTTGTTAGCCAGTCCGACGCCGTCACCATTATGCTGAATAAACCAGTCGGGTACGTTGTCAGCCGCAACGGGCAGGGCAGCCCGACGGTGTATGATCTGTTGCCGCCGGAATACCACAACCTCAAACCCATAGGCCGGCTGGACAAAGATTCGTCCGGTCTGCTGCTGCTCACCAACGACGGTCAGCTCGCCCACGAGCTGACGCACCCAAGCCGGCAAAAAACGAAAGTCTATGAAGCCATGCTCGACAAACCGCTGCAGCCGCTCCACCGCCAGCTTATAAACGATCACGGCATATTACTCGACGATGGGTTAAGCAGACTGCAACTCGGCCGTCAGTACGATGACGACGACACCGCCTGGCAGGTAACGATGCACGAGGGCCGCAACCGCCAGATTCGCCGCACGTTTGCGGCTCTTGGCTATAAAGTTACCAGTCTGCACCGCACGCAGTTCGGAGACTACAAACTGGGCAATATCAGCCCAGGCGATTATGTCGTCTGAAGTGGCGGCAAGCGATATACGGCCGAAATACCGAGATGTTCGTCACCGGGCAGACGCGGGTACCGCGTGAAGTCTGTCAGTATCCCGGCATTAGCCATAATGTGATCGGCCTCTATGTGCGGCATTCCAAGCAGCCATGCTCCCAGCCCCGGAGTCATCGACAACGCTAAGGACAATAGCCGCGGCAGATGTGGCACAAAGCCGGTCGGCAAATGCTCCGTGTTGCAATCCGTAAGGTTGCCCTCAGTCATTAAACGGCATATATCCTCGCCGTCCAACTGATCCGATGCCCGTATCGCCAAGCTGGCGATACGCCCCACGACGGATCTGCCTTGCCGCTGTTCAACCATCGTCGCCTGATCTGCAAAGTGCGACCGAGCAAAGCGCCCCGCAGCCGTAACGGCCTGCGCGAACAGGCTATTGTCGATCGCATTGTTTAAATCACCGGCCAGCACCAGCGGGACGCGGGCTTCAAGATGCCCCCCGTATTGCATGAAAAATGCGTCGAGCTCGGCTTGGCGGCGTAACTTATGGTCACCGAAATGGACTTGCACCTGAGTGAATAGACGGCCTGAGTTCTTTTCAATCATAGTCGCCTGAACAGCAGCCCGACCAGCGAAATAAACCACGGCGAGCCTGCCCATGAGAAATTCCTTACGCACAGCTGCCAGGAACCCATGTTGGTCGGGACGACCGGCCTCGGTATACGGACCGATAGCAACCACATGGGTCCGGGCCAAATCGGCAACGACATTATCGATACGTTCGGTGCTTGCGTCCAGCCGGTACGCTTCAGAGATGAATATTGAGTCCGCGTTAACCGTGCGTATCCGATCCAGCAACTGGCGCACTTGCGCGTGGCTGCCGCTCAGTGCATCAGTCGCATTATGGGTATAGATAATCGTACCTTCAGCAGCAGATGCCATTTCGGACCTTTCGGGAAATCTCAATCTAGCGCAACATAAAATTAATAACTATACAAGTTTTCCATCATACCCTGGTATAATACCATCTAATGACCAACGTTTTACCCATTGTAGCCATCGTTGGGCGTGCCAATGTTGGCAAGTCCAGTTTGTTTAATGCTATCCTTGAGCGACGCGAGGCAATCGTTGCTCAAGAACCGGGCACGACGCGCGACAGCACCATGGCCAAAGCGGAATACGAAGGCCAGCATTTCTGGCTGGTCGACACCGCCGGCATGAAAGACCCGGCAGACGACTTTGAATTTACCATCCAGGAGCAGATAACACAGGCGGCCGACAGCGCCGATGTCATCTGGGTCGTCGTGGAAGCAAACACTATGATCACCGAAGAAGACCGCCGCGTGGCGAAGATGGCGCTGAAGAGCGGCAAGCCGGTGTTTTTGGTGGTGAACAAAATAGACCAGGCACGCAAAACCGACATCGTCACCAATTTCCAGCGCCTTGGTATCAAACCGATCATCGGCACGAGCGCCACCCATCGCGAAGGCTTGCACGACCTTTTGGAACGCCTGGTGCGCGTTATACCCAAAGCAACGCTCACAGAAGACGACGGCCGCCTGCGCGTGGCGCTGCTGGGCCGGCCAAACGTCGGCAAATCCAGCCTATTCAACGCCCTTGCCAAGAAACAACAGGCGATCGTCGCCGATAGGGCAGGGACCACACGAGATATCAACCGCACCCGCGTCCGTGTGCTGAACCGCGAAATCGAACTTATGGATACTGCTGGTATCCGCCGTCCCGGACGGATTGAGCGGGGCGTAGAACACTTCAGCGTGCTGCGTTCGCTGGCCGCCATCGAGCAAGCCGACGTTTGCATTCTTCTGATGGATGCGAACGAATTAACCGTACAGCTGGACCAAAAAATCGCCGGCATGGTGAAGGAGGCCGGCAAGGGCTTGATCCTCGCCGTCAGCAAGTGGGACGCGCTCGAAGGCAAGACCGCATTCTCGCGCGATCAACTGGCCGCCGAGCTAACCGTCACCTACGATTTCGTACCCTGGGCGCCGCTAGTTTTTACCAGCGCCGTAGTCGGGCAGAACGTGGCACACTTATTTGAATTGGCGCTACAGATAGACACAGAACGCCACAGGCGCGTACGAACCGCCGAGCTGAATCAGTGGCTGCGCCGGGTCGTAGACAAACACCCGCCTGCCGGACTGAAGAACCGCAACCCGAAGCTGAACTACATGGTGCAAGAGGACGACAATCCCACGCCCGCCTTCAAGGTTTTTGGCAGCCAAACCAAGTTCCTGCACTGGAGTTACCGCCGGTACATGGAACGCTGTCTGCGCGAGGCGTACGGATTCGAGGGAACACCGGTGCAGTTGTGGTTTGTCGAGAAACACCTGTCGCACAAGCACGGCGTCAGCCCTACCAAGTCTTGACGCCAGGTGGCCCTATCCTAAATACTAAAGCCCATGGCACTCTTCCAGCGCACCCCGCAAGCGGGGCCGTCGATACAGTACTACACGCTTGGGCAGCACAAGACCGTGCTGCTTGTGGGCTTAGGCAATGTCGGCCGGGAATATGAGGGCACCCGGCACAACGCCGGCTTTTTATGCCTCGACGCTTTCGTTCAAAGCCGCGAAGAGATGAACGAATGGACAGAAAAGAAGGATCTGAAATGCTATTTGTCGAAAGGGATTATGGGGGACACGTTAGTAATCGCCATCAAGCCGACCACGCTCATGAACCTGAGCGGTGCCGCCGTCCAGGCTGTCTGCCAGTTTTATAAGCTTCATGCCGAAAATATTGTCGTTATTCATGACGAGCTGGACATCCCGTTCGGGCAGATCCGTTTACGCGTAGGCGGCAGTTCGGCGGGGCATAACGGTGTTAAGTCGGTCACGGACGCCGTCGGTGAAGCCTTTGGCCGCATTCGCATCGGCATTGGCCCAAAAAAACCAGAAGCAATGGACAGCGCCGACTTCGTGCTGCAAAGGTTTGATAGTAACGAAACGACGCGGCTCTCCGACCTCACTCGCGAAGTTACCACCATCCTCACCGAGCATATCTACACCGGCCAGCTGCCCCACGAAACCCGCAGCTTTATCATGTAAATTCCTGCCTAATGTTTGAGACGTAGTAGCCGACCTCTTGACTGCAAATTAAACGTTTAGGCGCCACAAAGCATGGAAGACAGAACCATAGCTCGCTATGCTATACCCCCGGCGGGCAATAGGATTCCACCGATAGCAGCAACATGACCCGTCGCTTCTTGCCGCTGTAAGTCATTCGCAAGGCCGTAGACAAGGTCGGTTGCTGTATCAAAGCGGTCCTCAGGAGCTTGTGACATGCCCCGTTGTATGGCCGGAACGGTAGATCCATTGGAGCTGGGGAACACTTCAAAAAGCACACGGTTCACGGCAACCGCAAAGCTATAAATATCTGATTGGGGTGAGTAGTTCGCGCCCCGTAATACCTCTGGTGCAGTATAATCTGGCGACCCTACAAATCTAGGGGTTTGGGTATCACCCACCGCACGAGCGACTCCGAAGTCAGCCAGCACTCCACCGCCCTCATCAGAGACAAGAAGATTCGTCGCCTTAATATCGCCATGAACTATTCCAGCCTCATGAGCATAATCCAGCCCTTCAGCCACCCCCGCAAGCGCAGCCAGTCTCTCGGAACGTGGCAGCCGTGCAAGCTCAGTTAGGATCGGCATCACAAAAAAGGCGTCCCTGCTGTAAGGAAGTGACTGGTAGAGAACGGGCATGATATTTGGGTGCTGAAGAGACCCCAACAGACTTGCCTCATTCTCGATCTGTCTTTCCCAGCCCCGCTTTGCGGCCTTTACGGCTACGGGAGTTTGAGTAGGAACATGCGCACCTCTATACACTAGCGCCTGCTGACCTTCCGCAATTAATTCTGACAGCTCAAAATCATAAGCACTTGCCAGCCGGATCTCCTGGTTGCGATCTTCTGTTGGTAATAATTTGTCGGCAAGATCAAGCATAATGTATATCTTACAATATCCTACTTCGTAGGTCAATATTGTGCTACAGTGATATAAATTACTTTGGGCAACTGTGGACCTTAAGCCGCTTATAACATTCCGGAGGTGGATTTGTTACGTAGAGGTGGACGGCTGAGCAAGAAACTACGTCAAAAAGAGCCTCCGGAGGGGGTGGGCACCGCCGGAGGCTCTTTTTAGGGGACAACCCCGTGAAGGATTATCCCCATCCGCCCTTCAACCCACCCCAGTGAAGCAGCAAAGCACCATAATCATATTAGGTGTTGCGCCTCCGCCTTGGAGGCGGAATCATTGAGACTCACTATTGACGGGGATCCATTGCGTAAGCAATGGGTCAAAGGGGTTAGTATGCCTTAGAACGCTGTCCTTCTTGGGGGAAGAACGGCGCTAGATAAGTGGAGGGTAACAACTTATGTCTGGCGACTGGCGCTCTAGGGCAATCTAACATAATGTTAGAATGGGGGGTAAAAGGTGCGTAAACATGATTTAATCGTGTTTACAAGTTGCCATTCTAGCAAAAATATTACTTATGTCAATACCTTATAATAGTATTGTATGGAAATCAACAAGGTTACGCTTTCCGATCCGGATTACCCAGACATGCTGCGGCATATTCCGTCGCCGCCAAAGCAGTTGTTTATTGCGGGCAAGCAGCTGCCAGACATACTGAAGCGGCCGCGGGTGGCGATAGTGGGAAGCCGCAAAGTGTCGGCCTATGGCCGCGAAGTTACCACGCGGCTCGCACGGGCGCTGGCCGAACGGGGCGTCGTTATTATCAGCGGGCTGGCGTTCGGCGTGGATGCGCTGGCGCACCGGGCGGCACTGGAAGCAGGCGGCACAACTGTGGCAGTGCTGCCTGGACCGGTAGAAAGCATCTGCCCGGCATCGCACACGCAATTGGCCCACCAAATCACCACCAACGACGGCCTGCTGGTAAGCGAGTATGCTGCGGGTAGCGACGTGCATATAGTAAATTTTATTGCTCGTAACCGTCTTGTCTCTGGGCTCAGCGAAGTGCTGGTCATTACCGAAGCCGCCGAGAAAAGCGGCTCGCTGCACACCGCCCGTTTTGCGCTGGAACAGGGCAGGGATGTGATGGCAGTGCCCGGCAGCATTTTTAGCCCTACCTCGGTTGGCACCAATAATCTCATTAAGGCGGGCGCCATGCCGGTAACCGATTACACCGATGTGTTGCATGCATTAGGCTTGGAGGAACTGCCGCTGCAAGCCGCGGCCACACCGCCCCAAGGCGATACGCCGCAGGAACAACTGCTGCTCGACTTGTTAGCACAGGGACCGCGGGATGGCGATGCGCTGCTGGCCGCCAGCGGATTGGATGTGGCACGCTTTAACCAAACGCTGACGATGCTGGAGATCACCGGCAAGGCGCGCAGCCTTGGCGGCCGGCAGTGGGCATTGGGTTAGGTATTAGCACCCGCAAACGGGGCTGCGTCCCCCGTAGGCGTGCTATAGTTGAACCATGAAGCTTATGATCTGGATCGGCATCGGCTTGGGCGGGATAGTAGGCAGCTTTATCGGCGCGTTCTTCGACCACGGCAACTGGTTGGGCGCCTGGAGCATTATCTTTTCGTCACTCGGATCGCTGGCGGGTATATGGGCAGGCTATAAGATTGGAAAGGCGTACTTCTAGGCACGCCTAGGCGAAGCTGCGGACGGCCCTTTCACGCTTAGCAACGCAACGTTTAGGTTGCATTTTGCCAGCGTTTACGTTACACATGTAGGACATGTCCAAAAACCTAGTTATTGTTGAGAGCCCCGCAAAAGCCAAAACTATCAAAAAGTTTCTTGGTAGCGACTTCACCGTTATGTCCAGCATCGGGCATATCCGCGACATTCCCACCAAAAAGACCAAGAACGGCCGCCCGCCGGTGGATATCGAGAACAACTTTGCGCCGACGTACGAAATTGACCCCGAAAAAAGAAAGCTTATCGCCGAGCTGAAACAGGCCGCCAAGGGCGCCCAGACGGTCTACCTCGCAACCGACGAGGACCGTGAAGGCGAATCGATTGCCTGGCATTTATGCGAGGTGCTGGGGCTTGATGCTACCAAAACGCCGCGTATCGTCTTCCATGAAATTACCAAGCACGCAATCGAAACGGCACTAAAATCACCCCGAACTGTAGACTTCGACCTGGTGCACGCCCAGCAAGCGCGCCGCATCCTCGACCGGCTAGTAGGCTTTGAACTGTCACCGGTGGTGCAACGCAAGGTACCCGGCGGACGCTCGGCCGGGCGGGTGCAATCGCCGGCCGTACGCCTGATAGTCGAACGGGAACGGGGAATTGAGGCCTTCAAGCCGGAAAGCTCCTTCAAGATTACCGGACAGTTCAAGGTGCCGAGCGGCGAGATACTCAGCGCCGAATTGCGCCAGCGTTTTGCTACCGAGGCCGAGGCCAGAGCATTCTTAGAAACCATTACGGATGCGCACTTTACTATCAGCGACATTGTGCGCTCACCCGGATCGCGCTCACCCGCGCCGCCGTTCACCACCAGCACGTTGCAGCAGGAGGCCGCTGGCAAGCTCGGTTTCTCGGTCAAAGCCACTATGAGCGCTGCTCAAAAGCTGTACCAGGACGGTAAGATCACCTACATGCGCACCGACTCGTTCAACCTCAGCGATGTGGCATTAGGTACGATGAGCGGCTTCATTACCAAGACCTACGGCCCCGATTACCACCAGTACCGCACGTACAAGACAAAGTCAGCGGGCGCCCAGGAAGCTCACGAAGCCATCCGCCCGACTGACGTTTCCCTTGAAAAAGCCGGCAGCAATGCTTACGAGCAGCGCCTATACGAGCTGATCCGCAAGCGCACGCTGGCCACGCAGATGGCTGCGGCCAAGCTTGAACGCACAACTGCCACTATTATTATCAGCAGCTCGGCAGAAGTGTTTGAAGCCAAAGGGGAAGTTATCATCTTCGACGGTTTCCTACGGGTCTATGACTACTCTCGGCGAGAAGACAGCATACTGCCGCCGCTGACAAGCGGTCAGGTATTAGCACTTAACGAAGCGGTTGCCGCCCAGCTCTTCAGCCGCCCGCCCGCGCGTTACAGCGAAGGCAGCCTGGTAAAAAAGTTGGAAGAGCTCGGCATCGGCCGGCCCAGCACCTACGCGACCATCATTTCTACCATCCAAGACCGCGGCTACGTCGTACGCGGCGAGGGCGAAGGCACCGAGCGGCCGTCCCTCAAGCTTACTTTGAAGAGCGGCCAGATCAGCCAGGAAACGATAACTGAAAAAACCGGCGCCGATAAAGGCAAACTTGTTCCCACGCCCAGCGGCAAGATCGTCAATGACTTTCTGGACAAACACTTCAACCGTGTGGTCGACTACGGCTTCACGGCTGACGTCGAGCGCGAATTCGACGAAGTGGCACAAGGACGCCTGATCTGGCACCAGATGCTGGCCGGATTCTACGGCCCATTCCATAAACTTATCGAGTCGGCCGGCGCGCTCAGCCGCGCCGAAACCTCGCATGCCCGCGAACTCGGCACCGATCCTAAGACCGGCAAGACTATCTTAGCCCGCTTTGGCCGCTACGGGCCTATGCTGCAGGCAGGAGAGACCGAAGGCGAGGAGAAGCCCGGCTTTGCACCACTGCCCGAAGGCACGACGCTAGAGACCGTCACGCTGGAACAGGCCCTGGCCATGTTCCGCCTGCCGCGAACCGTCGGACACACGCCGGATAATCAGGAGATCAAAGCCAACGTCGGCCGGTTTGGCCCGTATATCCAGGTGGGCAAGACATTTGTTTCCATTAAGCCGCTTGATCCCAATACCGTCACCGAGACTGAAGCACGCGAGCTCTACGCCGCCAAACTGGAAAAAGAAGCTAACCGTATCGTCAAGACGTTTGCCGGCGGCCTGCAGGTCCTAAACGGCCCGTACGGCCCGTATATCAGCGATGGCAAAAAGAACGCGCGGCTGCCGAAGGGCACTGACCCAACCAAGCTCACTGAGGCTGGGTCCAAGAAGCTGCTTGACGCCGCCCCTGTCAAACGTCGCGGTTTCCGTCGCAAGCGCACCGCCCGCTAGCTCCTTCCTGACCATTCATAAGCATGGTGTTATATATATTTAACAACACATTGCCCGTTCACGTGCCATTTTCGTGCTACAATACATGGAGTAAACAATAAACTTGACTTATAAAAGTTTACGTTGTATAGTTTATTAGTCACAAGCATCACTAAGATAGGAATTTGGGATGGCTAAACAGGCAACATTACCGCCGCTTCAAACTCAGCCAATTATTAAAGACATCCTTGCCGCGGTCGTCGACCGCGACCGAGAGCGGGAAATTATTATCCGCCGCTACGGCCTCTTTGACCGCAAAGAAACCCTGGAACAGATTGGCGAACTCTTAGGCATCACCCGCGAACGGGTACGTCAGCTGGAGAAATCGGTTATGGCGCGCCTGCGGGCTGTTGCCGCGCAGGGAAGTGTGCCGCACATCGCTGACGTCCAGGCACAGATCTTGGCGGAGCTGAATACGCTTGGCGGCATTGCCTGCGTCAGCGAACTCGCCAAACGGTTAGTGCCAGAGAACAACCGCGACGAACAGTCACGCCTGGCATTTTTGGCACGGTTATGTCCGGAGCTTGTTGTCACCGACGAAGACAACGACTTTCACCAATGCGTCACCATCGGAGCACTTCACGACGAAAAGCATCTAAAAATGCTGGTCGCCAAGCTTATTGACGTCATCAAGAAGATCGGCGAAGCCAAGCCTATCGAAGAGATTGCCGCGCAAGCCGGCATCAATGATCCCAAGCATGCCCAAGCCTTGGCCAGCACCTCTAAGCAGCTGGCCACGCTTCACGGCACCTGGGGGCTAGTCCGTTGGCCGATGGTCAATCCCAAGAATATCCGGGACAAAATTTACGTGATCCTCAACCAGCACGGCAAGCACATGCACTTCAATGACATTGCCCAAGCTATCAAATTGTCAGAGTTCAAACGCAAAGACGTTACCACCCAGGCCATTCACAACGAGCTTATCAAAGACGAGCGCTTTGTACTCATCGGCCGCGGCATATACGCCCTGAAAGAGTGGGGCTACGCCCGCGGCACTGTATCGGACATCATTACCCAGGTATTAATCGAGGAAGGTTCTCCGCTGCATCGTGACGAAATCGTCAAACGAGTGCTGAAGACCCGCTACGTCAAAGAAACGACCATCCTATTGAACCTGCAGGGCAAACCCCAGTTCAAACGCGTCGCCAAAGCCACCTACACTCTTTCTGAAGTCGAACAGATTACAACCAAGTAACTAAGGGGTAAGTAGTATTCCCACTGCGTGTTTATAGCACTTCTGCAGCGATATCTGAGGCGCGAGCGCTTGCTTGCTGTCAGTTGAAAGTTCCCTATAATGTAACATTCGTATGAGTGGTCAAGAATTTATCAAACAGCCAGAACAGGCTGCAACCACTACGGAAGAGGCGGTCGATTATCTAACTGCCAATGAGCGGCACCCGTCACTCCGTGTCGTCGGAGAGTATATTCGCGCGGAAGAAATCACTTCAGTGCTTGATCAGGACAGGACCATCTCTGCTGTTTACGAACGCACCCGTCCGTTGCGTGGTCAGCCGGATTTAGTAGACACACTTTCCGGAGATTTAGGGTACAGCCCAGGGTCTTACGTTGGTGAGTTAAATGACGCTATTGATGCAATGCCTTCAGGCACCAAAGCTTTTATAGCCAGCTACATCGATAAAGTGAATGCATATATCTACGATACGTACAGCGAACTGGCAGAAACACCTCAGGTGCAGCGCCTGTGTATGCTGCTCGCGCAATCTGTTGAGCACGAGTCAACCGATCGCTCGCTAAATGAGTCGGAAAAAGACCAAATTATCCGACAGATATTCCGCCACAGCGTTGGCGTTGAACCGGACAGGAGCCACAGAAAACATCCCGCCTACATTGACGCCGTACGGCGGGCGGAGTTTATGACTATGCCCGACACTCAGCCAGTGCCCGATCACTATCAATCCGAACGGTTGCAGCATTCGTACGCAATGCGTGCTAAAGAAGTCTACGACACTATCTCCCGGCGAATCGACCCTTCGTATGATCCGTCATCAATACAGATAGTCCCTGCGGTTGACGAAGATGACGGTACGATGTATTTGCAGGAACGCAATGAAAAAGAGCAACAAACCAACCGGTTTAACTTGTTTGATCTGAAATGGATGCTTGAAGAGCTGCTGCCCAGTAACCCGGACTTTTACGGTACCGCTGAAAGCCAGATTATATTGCTCCAAAAAGTAGAGCTGTACCTCGCGACTCAACCAGGACTCGCAAAAAATAGAAGGCTCGAGGATATCCGGACAACGGTAAACGACCCGGCAACTTATCTATACGAACACGCGAAGCTGAGCACTGAACGCATAAACTCATACACATTAGGCGGTATTGTGCATTGGCTCCAAAGGCGAGGCGGTTACGAATGGGCTAAACCCGAACCGGCCCAAGGCGCATCCGGCGGCTTGATGACTGCGCTGCGCATGTTCAAGCTTTTAAGCGAAGTATTCCGTAATCGCGAGGTGTCGAACACGTTCTTCCAACAGCTGAAGAAAAACAGCGTGCAGTATGACGGCATGAGCAGCCTTTTGGAATATATCCGCGAAACATTTGACGTCCACGCAACCCTCCAAGGTAATCCGTTCCATGTTATGCGGTTTCCGGACACGTTATCAGTCATGCCGGACAAACTGCGAAGCGCGTATAACTTTACGGATTATCGGGCCTACGCAGCCGCGAATATCTTGGCCACCCGGGCAGAGATGAGAGGCCGTAAAAAATGCTTCAGCACACTGACTGAGCCAAGTCTAATCTATTTGGCGTTGCCGCAGTATGCACCTGTAACAACGCTGGCAATTCAGTACGATGGAGGGCCTGGCTCCAACACGCCCCTGATCGACGGTATTGACTACGCGTTAGAGTATGAACCGAAAACAGGGCATTATCGTATCCAGCTACTTACTGATCAAGCGCAACACGCCGGTAAACTGGGCATCGAATATAAAGCCGGATTGGACTTCATCGAAAACCAAAAAAACGTACCGCCTCTCGTTACGAGTTTTCAGCTGCCCGCCGATAGGCTCATGCAATTGAGCAAGTCAGTGCAGTCCGCCGGTTTTGATAAACTCGCGGCGAACTTAATGCATTCATTTACTCCTGATAAGCGGTACACGGCTGATGACATAGCGCGCGCCGTCCAGCAATCTGTTTACTACAGCTTCGCCCACCACCCGTCGCGGGATGTGCGTGTATCCAATCGCTTAGTATATGCCGCGATTGCAGGTGAACTAGACGGAACGTCATTGGCCGAAATAGGCAGTGATAAGAAATTGGGAGTTCAGTGCCAACAGGTATCCACTCTCTATGCAATGCTCTTAAATTACTTATTACCAGTCGGGTCGGAACAAGCTCATGTTTCTCGCCAATATGTGAATGTCGCAGGAGGCCTGACGGGCATTGCCGGGTTCAAAGCTTACAGCGTTACGCATGCCGATACGCAGCGAGTTATAGCAAACACGTCGCATCCGCCCTTGCGTTTTCAGAAAGATGTCACTCCTGGCCCTTCGCTCGGCACGCTCGTAGATGCTACAAAATCAGCAGGTCAAGACGCAAAGCTAATCGTACAAACGCTCGCAAAAATGAGTGATGCTTTAGGCAAAGTCTCTTCGTATCACGAATATATGCGCCGTCAGGAGCGGAATTTCTCCCAAACAATCGCAGGGTTAAAACGGGAGGTCGCGGAATCAATAAGCGAATTTAACGGCAATGAACGAGACATTGAAGCCTTCGTTTCGTCAGACCCTCGCCCGTATCGTCAACCGCATGAGCTTATCGACCTCATGCAAACGCGCCCACTACATGCAGTAGCCAATATAATCCTCTATTTGCAAGACCTCAATCAGAATCATGGACAGGACCAGTCAGCAGACCTTGTTCTAGTAGCTGACGCGGTAACTATTAACCATATACTCTCATCCTTGCTTGAGTGGTCCCGCACGGCCGCGCAGCATACAGTTCCAGTGCGGTCATCAATGGATAAACAATTCCGCGAAGATATCTTAAAAGCGGCACCTATTGCAGAAGAATTACAGAAGCTGCTGCGTATCTAGACCGTCAACTTGTATATGCAGGTAGCCGAAGTGCAGGAAAATTAACCCGAACGTATTACGAATATTAACATGTTATAGCTTTCGTTAATCATCGGGATGCGGATTGACGCCGGTATATACTATGTGGGATACTTCCCACATGGCAACAAACTTCGGCAGCGAAATCCGCGGCATCCGTCAGGCGACAGGGGAGACGCTATACCAGACCGCTGCAGCGATCGGTATTGACCGGTCCCATTTAACTAAAATTGAGCTGGGCCAAGACCGCCCGAGCGAACGGATCGTCCAAGCTTTGTTTGCACATTTTTCACTAAAGAGGGTAACAGCCGCCCGGCTATGGTCACTCGCAGGTTTTACCAGCGAGCTCGTCATGGCCGAGGACTATAGGGGTAAGGAGATAGTACACATGAGTAACGTTCCAGCAAATTTGCCAATTCAACCGGCCAGCGTTAACGTCGACCCGACAAAGCCGACGTACTACACCGACTCGATTTTCATTAACTCAAGCGACTTTGGCTTAGTAATAGACTTCGCCCGGAAAGTCGGGCCGGAACAGCACTTCGTCGTCACCAGCGTTGGTATGTCGTTCGACCACGCCAAAAAGCTCGTAGAAGTATTGAACGACCACCTCAACAAGCACGAGCGTTAGCATCCTAAAGCCGTCAACCATTTTGGGTGTAGGGGGAGGCCTCTATCCCGCAGCCGTCAGGCTCGTATGTATTTGCTGCAGCAATCTAAACATTTTGCGAACATTGTGTATAAACCACGGCATTGAAGCGCCAGCAGCCATACGCAGCATGCTAAGGCTAATACCGCAGGACGGGTAGTGCATACATTAAAGCAAAAACGATGCGTCCAAGCAAGCAAGTAGCGACGAGCTGCGAGCGCGGCAGAGCAGCAATCGGGCAATACACATCGTGTCGCACAATGTATCTTGCTGAATTGCAACAATTCTCAATAAACTACGCGATTTACTCTATAAGTAAAATATCATAAATTATTATAATTTATTTGTCAATACCTAGCACTTTTGCTAGGTTATTTTTTAATCGAAAGGGGTTGAACGTGCAACATCAAAACTTAGACGCAATGCTTGCAGAAGATCAAGGCGTTTCGTGTGATCTTGATAAAGTTTCTGCAAAAAAGGGTACTAAATATTCACAACTAACTGTACATCTGGACGGTGGCTATGATCTTGTTTTCTTTCTGAATACTGATCAATCGAACATTGTTCGGATGCTTCTTAATAACCTCAACAAAAAGTAAGTTTTTGGTGCTCGAGGATGCGCATTACATCGAAAGAGCTTAGTGGGAAAAGCCAGCCAATAATAAACTAACAAAAGAGGGTAAATTCATGTATTTAGTACATCTTTTCGGTACTGGAATCTTTCCCACTGGTGCTGGTGCTGGCATTGTAGATTCAATAACTACGGCTATCAGTGATAACATCACTGAAATTCTAGTAGTGCTTGGTTTTATGGTGGGTCTTGCTCTAGTTTTGCGTCTGTTCCGTCACTCTACCAAGGGTAAAGTTTAGGCCAAATTCAGGGGTTTAGGTATACTCGTCCCCGGGCAACCTAAACCCCTGAGAATGGAGGGAAAACATGTTTATAGCTTCTTCGATATTTCCCATCGGCTCTGGTTCCTCATTAGTGACTGCTGTTACCAATGCGATTCGTAACAACATTGTTGAGGTTCTGATTGTAATAGGGTTCATTGTTGGTTTGAGCATTGTGCTTGGCTTGTTGGATACGATGGGTTTTATCGGTCAAGGCAAGCGAGACAACGACTTTTTCAAACGTCATGGAGGTTAGTAAATGGCTCCTAGCGATGTAGTTAATTCAGTTGTTACTATGACTTCAGATTTTCTTACATATATGCTTCCAATTATAGGTGTGCTTGCTGGAATTATGTTTGTGACTTCATTTTTCTTTAGCTTGGTTATGGGCATTGGCCGAAGGACATTTAAGTAATGGTTTTTATGATCTTATTTCTAGCTATTGATATGTTTTTACTGTGGCGGCGTGTAGTAAAGCTAGAGAGAGAAATAGGCATTCAAAAGCTAGAACAAATCTTAAAACAAAATCAAAGGCCTTATAGTGAGCAACACTGATGTTACTTCGTTAATTGTCACTATGATAACAACTGATTTTACTGAGCTTATTGTTATCATAGCTGGTGTTGCAGGTATAACAATAGTTATACGTTTACTTTTAGGTGCTGTTAGTTACGGGAATGACAGGATTGCATAGTGTCAAAAAAAATAACTATGTTAGCAAGTGTAGTACTTGTACTAGCTTTATTATATTCAACGCCTGTAAATGCACTTACGTGGAATGACGTAACATTTTCTGATCAAACACTAAATGTCCTAGTTGGTGATACTCAAACAGTGACGGTAAGTGCACATAATGGAAGTACTGAAGATATAAACTCTTTTTATTTTGAGTGTTCTAAGTCTGGTACAGATGTGTATTTTGACAACTGGACATCAATTAGTCCACCCTCTAGCTTTTCAGTAGCTGGTACAGATTCCTCTAGTCTCTTATATAACGCTGGTCTTTGGCCTGCCGGTACTGACGTTACTTTTAGTTGGTCAATGCATGCAATACTGGCTGGTCACTTGCGATGCCAAATGGAATACAGCGATGATAACTTTGCATCCCACGATTTCTTTACATATCCTGGATTGACTGCAACTTCAGTTATGCTATATGCAGATCAGACTGACGATTGGTCTATAAATATAATTGACCCGTTAACGTGTGCTGTCGGTTATACGGGAACGTACCCGGCGTGCGTACCTTTAGACATTACTACACGAGATCTGAAGTTAATTAGCTTTGGGCTTGCTGGCTTTATAAGCTGGCTGTTTATCAAACAGTTCCGTTGGAGGGCAAATCAATGAGCCAACAGATCTTTCAAACTGTCACGTTATTTATGTTTGCTTTCTTCATCGGCTACACCATGGGTGATGTCTTTGCGAGTATAAAGGCAAAGAGATGAGACTAGCAGGGTGCCCTTTAGGGCATATGTTCATTAAACAGGCAAGTAGGCAATGCGCCGGGCAGACGCGCGCACTTGTACGTAAGCGCGCAACGATTGTTGCATCAATACTTGCTTTTATAAGTGCAACAATTCTGCCCGCCGTTTTGCCGGCAAAGTCCTACGCCTGGACGTCCTCACCAATCCAAAGTTGTACCACTTTGCACCCGTCCTGGAGTTTTACTACATGGGACTGGAAAAGCCTTATAAATTCTAATGTGAACTTTACTAACGTATTTACTGCTGGTTCCCATGTTGACGATGTTGTCTTCGGCAATCGTGTTAAGACTGGCTTGACTTCTGGCTACCAGGGTCCGGCTTCGATTATAATTCTTCAAACTACAGCCGAGTCAACTAATACTGTGAGAGTTCAATTCGGTCAAGCGAATGGCCAAAGCTATTATTGGAAAGACGGTTTTACAGGAATTTATGGTTTTACTCAGCAGACTGTTGATGTATCGAGCGGTGTGCAATCCTTCAATATTGATATGTCAGCCCATACACTGACTGCATCGAGTGGCATTTATAGCTTTAATCAAGGAAGTAGTAGTGCTAACTCTGTCAACTGTATTCAGGAATCGTATAATGTTGCTGAAGGGCAATTCGGTTCACCGCAAGGGCTGTATACTGCTGTGCCACCTGGGAGTAGCCGTGATTGCTCTGGCTTCTTAGCTATAGGTTGTAAAGTCGAAGATATTTTTTCTGGAATTGCAGACACCTTTACAAGTGTCGGTTCGTTTATTGTAAAGGGAATTGCAACGATTTTTGTTCCTGACGGATCTATGATGTCCGCAGACTGGTCTGCTTTTTATACCACGCTTACGACAAAACTAGGTTTTTTAACATACCCTTTTACGTTCATAGGTG
>JBGPNM010000015.1:0-19553 GCA_041487535.1 Candidatus Saccharimonadia bacterium | reverse complement strand
CGTTTGTTTGCCGGCGGCTTTGGCTGCCGCTACCTCTTCTGTACTCCGTAATGTTACTAACTTCTCTGTTACCGAACCGTGATCGCCGTGGCGATAGCGCACCAGCACTTCCTGGCCGGCGTACTGTTGGGTGAGCTTAGGCAAGGTATTAACGCTACTCAAGCTTGTTGGGTGAGCCGGATTACCGAACGCCAGAATAGCATCATCCCGCTGCAAGCCGGCCGCAGCGGCCGGCGAGCCACGCTCGACCGTATCGGCCGCAACGTACTTCTGTGCCCGCGTCATGTACACTGCGTCGTTTTTGACCGTAAATTGCCCGTCAACGAGCTGCGGCATGCCGATGAGTGCCAGCAGCACAAACAAAACGTAGGCCACCAGTAAGTTCATCCCTACACCCGCAGCCATGATGCCGGTCTTTGTGCCAACACTTGCTGCGCCCAAGCTGCCCGGCTCGCTGTCGGTGTCGTGCTCGCCCTTGAGCTTTACAAAACCGCCAAGCGGCAACAGGTTGATGCTAAACAGCCAACCGCCCTTAGTCCGCTTCTTGAATAAACGCGGCGGAAAGCCAATGCCGAATTCCTCCACTGCCACACCACCGCGCCGGGCCATAACAAAGTGTCCGCATTCGTGCGCCACCACAAGGCCAAAAAACATCAGCACCCCTAGAACCAACAGAATGATCGACATTATATTCCTAATTATAGCCTAGCGAACCCTAAAGCCAGCTGAATTTCCGCGGTTTGCAGCAGAACTTGCACGCTAATTGCCACCAAATCGCCTTTGGCGCTGCGCGTAATCTTCCAGAACCGCGTCGAGATCCCGTTCACTAAAATCCGGCCAAGCCGTTGTCGTAAACGCCAGCTCGCTATAGGCCACCTCCCACAGCATAAAGTTACTCAGGCGCTGTTCCCCTGAGGTCCGTAGCACCAAATCAAGCGGCGGTACGTCAGAGGCGTAGAGGTTCTGAGTAATAAGTTCGGGCGTAATATCCTCCGGCTCGACGCCTGCTTCAGCTATCCGTTTAACCGCGGCAACAATTTCCTGTTGTCCGCCATAATCCAGACAAAGTAATAAGGTGGCGCGCGTATTATTCTTAGTAAGCTCTTCCGCCCGTAACATGGCGCGTACCGTCGCCGTGCCGAATTTTACTTTTGAACCGATAATACGCAGGCGAATGCCTTCTTTGTGGAGCTCTTTAACTTCATGCATAAGCGCCCAGGTAAGTAGCTTCATAATGTCTCGCACCTCGGTCTTATCACGCTGCCAGTTCTCGCTAGAGAACGCATACGCCGACAGATACTTAATGCCGCGCCGCAAACAAGCTTTCGCAATTGCCTTCAGCGTCAAGTACCCCTGTTTATGCCCTTCGGCTGTAGAAAGTCCGTGGTCCTTTGCCCAACGGCGGTTGCCGTCCATAATAATCCCTACATGTATTGGAACTGCTGATGTGTTACTCATGATTGCCTGCTTATCGCGAAATCTACTAAATCGGAAAGAAATGCTTTGAACTGCTCGCTCCAAACAGCTATGTCCGCCAGCTGTTTCTTAGCGATCTCTGCGTAACGATGCGTTTCCGCCTGTATATACAGTGTAGCACCCGAATCGTTAAAAATCTGCTGGGCACGCCGGACAGCATCTGTACTGATGTTCAGATTGCCTAATATTTGCCGTAGAATTACGGCATCATCTGTTTTGGCGTGTTCAAGCGCATACTGTACGAGCATGGTGTACTTTCCCTCTTTTAGGTCATCATCGCTCGGTTTGCCTGTCTCAGCGGTATCACCAAACACGCCTAAGTAGTCGTCGTGCATCTGGAAAGCTATACCTGCCGCCATACCGAATACGGTTATTTGCTGCATTGCATCAGTATCTGTGATGCCAGCTAGCAATAAACCCGCCTGCAGCGGATTCACGAATGTATAGTATCCGGTTTTTAGACTGTAGACGCGAATTATTTCGTCTTGCGATACACTTCTGCCGACTTTGTGGTAAATGTCGTCAATCTGTCCAAGCCCCGTTACGGTGAGATTGCCGTGGAGACTATGGAGTGCCCCCATGATATGCTCGGGACGTTCCGGGGCCTGCAAAAGTGCCAAGTAGGCGATCTGTTCTGTAATCAGACCCACATATTGAGCCAGCATATTAGCTTCGTGTTCGTCGCCATATTTATCAAGCTCGGCCATATATTCTCTATGAACCGTCGGCTTGCCGCGCCGGAGCTCGGACCGATCAGCAACGTCGTCGGTAATGAGCAGATAGCTCTGAATAAGCTCCTGCGCCACCGCAAGTGCGATGCCGGCGTCTGCAAGATGTGTTCCCTTGGCATCATCATACGCCGCCGCGGCCAGTGCCCCACGGATGCGTTTGCCGGGCCGCATAGTATATTCGCGCGATTTAGCAAACGCGTCGAGTGAGTACGTCGAGAGTGATTCAGGCCTCATTCCAAGAGCGGCGGGCATTGTGTCGAGGAACTGCTCGATAGCCTGGTTGATCGTCCGCCTATAGTCTTCGAGTATCTGCAGCGACATTGAATTACGAGGCAATGAATGAGCCATATTCATCTTCATCCGTAGCGGTATTATACCGTCAGGAGTTCTCGTTCTTTAGCCTTAGCGTCACTCTCGGCATCACCTCGTGCCTTGCTCATGGCGTCTTCTACCTGACGCTCAAGCCGTTTTGCGTCATCTTCGCCAAGTTGTTTGTCTTTCTTGGCTTTATCAATGGCGTCCATAGTATCATGCCGAATATTGCGTAAGCCAACCATACATTCTTCTTGTTTCTGGCCAATAACTTTCACTAGCTCCCGGCGACGCTCCTCGGTTAGCGGAGGGATAGACACGCGCACGACGCGGCCATCGTCCGTCGGATTCAGCCCCAGCGTCTGGTTGTTACGGATTGCGCTGGCGATAGCCTGTAAGTTAGTGGGATCAAACGGCGTAACCTGCAACAGCTGCGCATCCGCGGTCGTTACCGTCGCCGCCTGGTTAAGCGGCATCTGCGTACCGTACGCTTCCACCATGACACTGTCCAGCATACTAGGGTGCGCGCGGCCGGTGCGCAGCTTTTTCAGCTCGGCCTCGAAATGCGCAACTGCTGCGTCAAATTTCTGTTTAGCATCATTTACAACTTGGCTTGGACTCATAATATTCTCCTCGGCTAAGTACTAAGTATACAACTCTTGGTGCCAAATTAACGCAAGACTGTCTATGCCGTCACAGGACCTTACCTGCATGCCAGAATATCTGTCCTAGGAGATTTCACCCAACGCCATACGGTTAAAGCGGCGCACCACGATATTCTCGCCCAGGCGGGCATTGTGTTCACGCACGTACTCACCAACCGTTTGGTCAGGATTCTTCACGAACGGCTGCTCGAGCAAGCACTTTTCTGCGAAGTACTTACTAACCTGACCCTCGACAATTTTGGCGATCATATCCGCCGGCTTGCGTTCGTTCTTAGCCTTCTCGGAGAACTCGGCAGTAACTTTCTCGTGCACATCGGCCGGCACGTCATCTATACTGACGTATTCTGGGCTGCTCGCCGCAATATGCATCGCCACATCTTTAACCAGGCTGGTGAATATATCGTTGCGGGCAACAAAGTCAGTTTCGCAGTTGACTTCCACCAGCACGCCAATACGATTGTCGTGATTATACGTGCCTACTACGCCGGCGCGCGCTTCCCGCTCGCCGCGCTTTTCGGCCTTCGTCAGACCCTTCTTGCGCATGGCCTCAAGCGCTGTGTCGAAGTCACCGCTTGCCTCTTCCAACGCAGCTTTGGCGTCGGTAAGGCCCACGCCGGTCAGGTCTTTAAGCCTCTTTACTAGTGCAATATCTACCGCCATATGTCCTCCCCTGGTGTTATACAGCTACTTTCTCGTCTACAGCCTTCTTCGTCTTGGTTTTGCCTTCCAAGATAGCTGCTTGCATGTAATCTGCGACTACCTGCAATGCCTTGATGGCGTCGTCGTTACATGGCACTGGATAGGTAATATTTGTGGGATCAGCGTTCGTGTCTACCAAACCGACAATTGGAACGCCTATCTTGCGAGCTTCGCGCACGGCATTTACATCACTAATAACATCGAAAATGACTACCACCCCCGGACGGCTATTCATATCCTTAATGCCGCCATAAATGACATTCATCCGGTCGATTTCTTCTTGATATCGCTGCACCTCAAGCTTGTTGTACTTATTGGCCAGCTCACCGGACGCCATCCTTGTCTCCAGCTCTTTCAGCCGCTTGACCTGAGCACCGATGGTGTTCCAGTTGGTCAGCATGCCGCCAAGCCAGCGCTCAGTCACATAGGGCATGCCTGTGTCCTCGGCCAATTTCTTCACCACATCTTGCGCTTGGCGCTTAGTGCCTACAAAAAGTACCTGCTTGCTAGCAGCCGCTGTTTGGCTAAGATACGCAAGCGCCGCCTGCAGCCGCTCTACTGTCTGAACCAAGTCGATGATATGCGTACCATTTCGCTTGCTGTGAATGTACGGCGCCATCTTAGGGTGCCATCGGCTCGTTTTATGGCCAAAATGCGCCCCGGCCTCAAATAGTTTCTTGATATCTACCTCAATAGCAGACATATGCGATAAATCCTTTCTCTTCGGTTAGGGGACTGCCCTGCCGGTAACCAAGCGGATGACCGGCGGGAGGATCGTAATCCCTAACCTGTTTCGTTATTTGTACTGAAACATTTTAACAGATATACCTCTCTGACACAAACCGTTTGTTCGAGTGACATAAATTACATTAACATAACATTGACGCTGTATTGCTATTATGTTACTATAAACATTATGAATAAAGCCCCAGTTACGCGAATAAGTCCAAATGGCACAATGACTGAACACGGCTGGAGCCGTGATGGTCGGCTGGAGCCTGGCATACGGACTGTTGAAAGTGTGGAACCCATGGCCGAGCAATCGGGCGACTTAACGGAAGCAGTCATCAGACTTGCCGGTAAACTTGTTTCGAAAGCATTAAATCGGCCCCAGTCATCTCACCCGAATTCGTCCCTGCATTCCACATACAAGCAAAATACATCTAACAGTGCCTACGGAGGACAACCGCAACAATACGGCGCCTACGGCGATACTCCGGCAGCAGCAACAGTTGACGCGGCAGTCGTAGGCGAGCAGATCACCGCTAAGACACCTTCCATTAGTGAAGCACCTCAGGCAGAGCCAATTCTCAAACCTGGTCAACAATTTGTACATATACCTCGGCTGTAATATAGATATAAATTGCTCTGTAACATTTACTTTGATTTGATATTTATAGTCCATTTTGACTTTAAGCATATTTACAGATATAATCGCCTTACTATGAAGAAAAACCTGCATCCGACTAATTATCGTCCGGTTGTTTTCCAGGACCTGAACAACAACACGACCTACCTTACTCGTTCGACGGTCGCTACTCAGGATACAATTACCCTTGAGGGCGCTGAATACCCATTGGTCAAAGTTCATATCTCAGGCAGCTCACACCCCTTCTTTACGGGTGAGGAACGCATTGTTGATATTGAAGGCCGCGTAGACAGATTCAAGGCCCGCGCGGAGCGCGGCCAGGCCGCACGCGGACAACGCGCCGTTGCCGCCAAGAAACAAGCGGCCCGCCAGGCATCCAGAGTAAAAAAGGCCGAGGCCAAGAAGGCCGACAGCCCAGAGAGCTAGCGGTAATACCGGAAAAACCACCGTACCTGTTCACGCGGTGGTTTTTGTTTGTATAATCTTCTTAGGCACATCCATGGAACAGAAAGAACAAGCAATCCGCCGCGAGCTAGCCGAACTGGAAACCCGTTTTCAGGACCCGGCAATTTTTAGCGACAAATCCTACCCTAAGCTCGCCAAACGTCGCAGCAAGCTCGAAGACATTGCCGCCCTTTTTGATGAACGTGCAAAACTGCACCGCCAAAAGCTCGATGCCCAGTCGCTAAAAGCCAGCACCGACACGGAACTGCAACAAATGGCCCTAGCGGAAATCGAAGAAATTGACGCAAAATTGACTGCCAACGAGAACAGCCTTATAGACACGCTTACTCCGCAGGACCCAAACAACGACCGCGATGTAATCATAGAAATACGCGCAGCGGCCGGGGGCGATGAGTCCAGCCTTTTTGCCGGCGAGTTGTACCGTATGTACGTCCGCTGGGCCGAGACGCACAACTGTAGCACAGAGCTTATCAGTGACTCTCCCAACGAAGTGGGCGGTTACAAAGAAATTATCTTCGCTCTGCGCGGCGAACAGGCTTACAAACAGCTGAAGTTTGAAGCCGGCGTGCATAGAGTACAACGCGTGCCCGTTACCGAAAGCCAGGGCCGCATCCATACGTCCACCGTCACCGTTGCCGTCTTGCCGGAAGCCGAGGAGTCGGACATTGCTATAAGCCCTAACGATCTCCGTATCGATGTCTATCGGAGTAGCGGCCACGGCGGTCAGAGTGTCAACACAACGGATTCGGCCGTACGTATTACTCATCTCCCATCTGGCCTGGTGGTTACCTGCCAGGACGAGAAGTCACAGACGAAGAATAAAGAAAAAGCGATGGGCGTCTTGCGCTCACGGTTGCTACTACTGAAGATTGAGGAAGAGCAAAAACAACTATCTGATGCACGCAAAAAACTTATTGGCTCCGGCGAGCGCAGCGAAAAAATTCGTACCTACAACTTCCCGCAGGACCGCATCACCGACCATCGCATCGGCTATTCCCGCAGCAACATACCCGGCGCCTTAAATGGCGAGATTGACGACCTGCTAGAACATCTCCAGGCTGCCGAGCACGAGCTGCTGAGCACCGGCGCTTAACTTGGCGCACCTGACATGACAGTTCATGACTTTTTGCTAGAAAATACCAGACTGCTAAGGGCCAGAGACATACTCACAGCTCGTCTGGATTGTCTCGTATTGCTGGAAGATATATTGAACAAAGATCGTACTCACTTGCTAGCCCACCCCGATATTATGCTTACTTCTGAACAACAAATGGTGCTAAGCGGCATGGTTCAGCGCCGGTCCAGCCATCAACCGCTCGCCTACATCCGTAAAAAAACGGAATTTTACGGCCGCGAATTTTACATAAACCAGCACGTACTGGTGCCCCGCCCGGAATCAGAAACAATTATAGACGTACTCAAGCAGCTGCATTTGCCCAAAGGCACACATATTGCCGACATCGGCACTGGCTCGGGAGTGCTCGCTATCACGGCGGCGTTGGAGGTATCGGACTCGACGGTTATCGGAACCGACATTGACCAAGCTTGCCTGCGGGTTGCATCACATAACGCCAAGCTCCACATGGCAAATGTCAGCTTTTTGCAGGGTAACCTTATGACAGCGCTGTCTGGTGTCTCTGCCGAACCTATGGTGCTGCTTGCCAATCTGCCATACGTTCCCGATGATTTCCCTATCAACAAGGCAGCCGCGCACGAGCCGCGCACGGCACTATTTGGCGGTACTGACGGCCTTGACGTTTACCGAGCTCTCTTTACCCAGTTGCACTCTTCAGCGTCCCGGCCAACCTTCGTTATTACCGAATCGCTTCCTTCGCAGCATGACTCATTAGCAAAAATAGCGCATGATGCGGATTTTCACCTCCAGCTAACCCAAGACTTCGTACAGCTTTTTGCGGAAAATTAATTGTTGGCCGGGGCTGCGCCGAGCTGGGCTTTGATGTCCATCGTGTTACCGTCACGAATTACCGTAAGGTCAACCGTCTGGCCCACCTGCTTTTGGTCTATGATTGACGTCAGACTGTTATTTTGGTTGATAGTAGTACCATCAATCTTAGTTATGATATCGCCGGATTTCAAACCAGCCTTTGCTGCTGGCCCGCCGGCAATAATCGGATCCTGACCGGCTACGCCCGCCGGTGGAACCCATGCCCCGCGGCTAACATGCAGATCATATTGCTGCGCTACGTCATCAGTGAGCGGGATGTAGTAGACACCTAGGTACGGCTGTTGCAGCTTGCCGGTACTTTCTACCTGACGAACCAACCCGATAACATCATTAACAGGGATGGCGAAGCCGATATTCTGCGCACCCCCAGCAATGGCAGTGTTAATGCCGATCACCTGTCCATTCAAGTTCACCAACGGTCCGCCCGAATTGCCCTCATTAATAGCGGCGTCGGTTTGGAAGAGGTCGTCCAAATTTTCACTGTCCTGGCCAAGGCCTGAGCCACTAGCCTGCACACTCCTGCCGTAGCCAGAGATAATACCGGCAGTCACCGTATTCTGGAATTGGCCAAGTGCATTACCGATCGCCACCACATCATCCCCTACTTGCACTTTGCTAGAATCCCCCAGCTGCGCGGGAATCAGTTTCTTTCCCTTCGTATTGTTGATTTTAAGGAAGGCGATGTCAAGCGTACTGCTTGTACTGGTTCTGCCGAGCACCGAGACATCATTAAGCTGGGTCCCATCTGATAATGTCACGCTCACACCTGTTGTACCAACAGGTACGACGTGACGATTCGTAATTATTAAACCTTGCGCCGTCAGAATGATGCCCGTGCCTGCACTTTGCTGGGTTTGTGGCAACGCACCAAAGCCAAAGAAATTATTTGTATTTTGCGACGTACTAGTTACGTTGACCGACACGATACTAGGGCCGACTGTTTTAGCAATATTTGCGATAAGTTGGCTCTCGCTGGTAACTATTTGCTTCTGCGAACTGATCGTATTATTGAATAGACCGCCATCGTCGGCATGGTGAGCACCCAGCCAGCCGGCAGCGAAGCCGACAAGCGCACTTGTTATAACACCGACGACAACTGGTGCGTAGGCGTGCCCGAACTGAGGACGCTGCCTGGGAAGTTTACTCTTGGCCCAAGCCCACACCCTTACCGGTACTTCCTGGATGCTGGATTTTGAAGAGCTCGATGATACGGTAAACTCATCACCTCTGGTATTCACGCCAAGGCTCGAACCCTCAGGCTGCTTCTTGTCGGCTACTTCGTTCGTATTCATCACCATTGTCCTCCTCTTATACTACCTTGCCGCCCCAGTCAGAGAATGCCAGGATCACTACAATAACTGCAACCATAATAAACAAAAACTGGCGACGGAGCCCCGGCTGTAAGCGGTCAGTGTGATCGAAGTAATAAAGCGCAGCCAGGCCGTAGCCGATCATACTCAAAATCAGCGTCGGCTGAGCGATAATGCCGTAGAACAGCAACCAGTGGCCAAGCACCCAGACTAATGCCGCACCAAAATACGCCCATAAGTAGGACAGTAGCTTCGCGTATGGCTCGTCAAAGTTGTCAAAAAAGTGCCTGGCCGAAACGTAACAGATGAGGCCAGCAAGAAAGATAAGACCGTACAACGGCCCGGCCGCCCAAACAAGGAATAAGCCCATGAGTCCGCAGAATTGACCAACCATAGCCTGGACTGCGACCATGAATGTGCCGGTGGCTGGTTTGAGTATAACGAGCCATGCGGCATACAAACTTGCCCATAGCAACTGCAGGTAACCGCTAGTGCTATGGGCCATGAACAGTACGGCCGACAAACCAACAAGAATATCTACCGCATTCGCGCGGATGATTGCCGGCCAAAACCTGGGTCGCACTGCAAGCATACGCCACTTACTTAACAGCACCAGACTTAAAGCCAGCTGAACAAAGCCGCCCTGCAGCCGCACCAAGGCTAGCAAAGCGGCGGGCAAAGCTAGCTGCAACGCCACATGCAGGAACTGGGAAAATCCGTGAGCCGGCTTAAGCCTGGCTACCAAAAGTCTCATCATTTCTCTGCCTATTATACGGTCAGACTATGACGTTGTATAGCAGCACGGAAGGTCGGTCATGCTAGCCGCAAAGTATTGGTATCATAAGGCTAGACGAGTATTTCAACCTAACCCGGCTGGCTAGGCCGCAGCACGGCATACCAATTAATAAGTGAATAGGATACAATGGCTAACAACAATGGACGAACAAACAGACCCTACACGACAACCGCAACAGTTGTCGTCAACAACTCCCCCACGCCGACCGAACTTTCGTGGGCGCTCACGCTTTGCCGATTTGTTCTCGACATTAATCGCTGTCGTAGCGGCGTTAGTACTAGCTGCAGGCCTTATTACCTTTGTATTTCAGTCGTACCAGGTAGACGGGCCGAGCATGGAATCTACGCTCCAGAACAGTGACCGCCTCATTGTCTGGAAAGTTGCCCGCACGTTAGCACGCATAACAAGCCATGCATATGTGCCCCACCGCGGCGATATCATTATCTTCAATGAAGCAGGCCTAGCGGCCTACGGGCAAGCCGACATTAAGCAGCTTGTCAAACGCGTTGTGGGCCTGCCGGGCGATCGCGTTGTGGTTAAAAGTGGGCACATAACTATATATAACCGCGAGCATCAGGACGGCTTTGATCCGGATAAAACCCTGCCCTACGGCCATGAGCACCCATTCCCGGTAACGAGCGGCGACATCGACACCACACTCGACAGCAGCCAAGTATTCGTCTGTGGCGATAACCGGATTGACTCGTTGGACTCACGCGCCTTTGGGCCGGTCAATCTTAACGACATCGTCGGCAAACTTGTCCTGCGTATCTTTCCGCTGAGTACGTTCAAACGATTCTAGAACTTTAAGCAGATGGCACAGACGAGGGAGCGGTGACTACCTGTTGTCCAGTAGCTTTGCTATGCGCTCTAACTCACGCTCCGACGTAAAGCCGATCTCCAATCTGCCACCGCGAGCCGTACGCCGGATGTATACCGGCGCCTTCAGACGACTGCTGAGCGTCTTGGTAAGCGGCGTCTCCATCGCCACGCGCAGTCTAGCCGCTTTTTCGTCTTTTACGCCGCTCTTTACACTGGTGACGTACCGCTCTGCTTGCCGGACCGACCAGCCGTGTTTTTCTATATTTTCTAACAGTACAGCCTGCTTCTGTGGATAATTCCGAAGCGCCAGGACCGCGCGGGCGTGGCCTTCGGTAATACGTTTATCCGCCAAGGCTTCGCGAGCAGTTGGCGGCAGCTGCAAGAGCCGGACGATATTCACAATGGTTGAGGGTGCCTTTCCAAGCCGCTTAGCGACAATCTCGTAGGACAGCGCGAATTGCTGATGCAGCCGTTCGATAGAGACAGCCTGCTCAAGCGGTGCCAAGTCTACACGCTGCACATTCTCTACCAGCGCAATCTCTAGCTCCTCCAGTTCTTTGAGGGTTCGTACAATAACCGGCAAGGTAGTGAGCCGAGCCATCTTTGCTGCCCGCCACCGGCGTTCACCGGCAACGATGCGGTAGGTGCCATTACCACCCGCCGTAACTACCAGGGGTAACAATATCCCGTGATTCTCTATGGAATCAGCCAGCTCCTGAAGCGCCGCCTCGTCAAAATGCTGCCGGGGCTGACCTTGACGCGGAGTAATCGAATCGATTGCAATTTTTTGGATGCGTTCGTCTTCGCTTACTAAAATGGAAGCGTCGAAATCTTGGGGGATCAACGCATCAAAGCCGCGGCCCAGTCCGCGCGCTAGCGGTTTTATCATCGCCGCTTTCCCTTAGACTGCACGCGCTCGTGCACCTGTTTCGCAAGTTTTTTATACGCCTTGGCACCTTTACTCCAACGGTCATAATCGGCGATCGATTTGCCGTGACTCGGCGCCTCGGCTAAACGGACATTGCGCGGCACGACTATGTCAAAAACTTTGTCGCCGAAATGGCGTTCAACCTCTTGTTTGACCTGCCCGGACAACGTCGTGCGGTTATCGTACATAGTGAGCAGAACACCCAGTAATTCCAACTGGGGGTTCAGGCCCTGACGCACCATCTGGACGACCTGCAACAGCTGGCTCAACCCTTCTAGCGCATAGTATTCCGCCTGGACAGGAATCAGCAAACTGTCTGCCGCTGTTAGCGCATTCACTGTTAATAAGCTCAAGGCCGGCGGACAATCTATCAAAATATAGTTGTAATCGGTTACCGACAGCGCCCGCTTTAAGACATGCTCCCTGCCCTGGTGGGATACCAGCTCCACTTCAAGCGCTGCCAGCCGGGCATCGGTTGGGAGCACATATAGGTTGGCGGCAGCTTCCATCAGCGCATCCTCCAGCCGGGCTGCGCCCAAAAGAACTTCATAGGTCCCCGGCGCGCCATCAGCTTTTTGCATACCCAAGCCGCTCGATGAGTTGGCCTGGGGGTCGAGGTCTATCAGCAGTACTGTTTGCCCCTCCCTGGCCAAGTATGCGGCAAGGTTAATGGCGGTCGTCGTTTTGCCTACCCCGCCTTTCTGGTTCAATACCGCAATGATGTGGCTCATGTATGTATCTCTGACCCTCTTTTATCTTCAAGCCTACCACCTTTCACGCTCGCTGACAAACTGAAGGATTTCGCTTCAAACACCGGCGCGGCCGTGAAATTTTATCGATACTACTGCGAGTTCCAGTAGTTGAGCGTGTATGTATGATTCGCCTGAGGAACATTGCTGAAGTACAGCGTCATGGTGTCCGGCTTGGCCTGAACGTAGGCACCCAGGCCAACGCTTCCCTGATCATTCGCGCTGAGCACCGGGCGAGGAGCAGCACTAAACGGTATATCAAAGGTGATGATGCACTGGGCGCCGCTCTTGGTATTGCTGCTACCGGCAGCCAGCGTAATAGTACCGTTGGTGTCGTTGCCGTTAATTGAGCAGACAGAATCGTTGTTATTTTGTGCGTCTACCCCTGCTGCTGCAAGCGTCTCCGAAGTCGGCGCGTTACCTGCGGTTATCACGTGACCGTTAACCGTTATTGTGCCGGCTACAACAATGTTCTGAACAGTAATCGTCATATGCGCTGTATCAGCATTGAACAGTACATTGCCTTGAGCGTCCTGGATCTGGAGTTGGTTCTCGTTCGTGCCGGTGAAGGTGTTTGGCTGACTCAGCTTAGCAGACTGGCTCAGCTGGTTGAGCTGCGATGCAAGATCATTTACTTGGGTTTGTAGGACGGTCGTTGAGATTGACGACGCACCAAGTACAGCGACATCGGTCGAGTCGGCAAATCCGGTACCGGACTGCACCATTATCTTGCCGACGTAGGCAAAGTCCGCGCCAGCCAAACCGTAGCCCGCTGCCAAAGCTTGCTGTGTGGCGTTATCGAAGGACGATACCGGCACCCGGAAGCATGGCTTATTCTGGTTGCTGCCGTCATCTTCCGGCCAGATGATACTGTTATACGAACTTGCATCAACACAAACGCTGCTGCTGGGGTCGAACGTTTGCAATGCCTTGCCGACGGTTTGGCTTGGAACAGTTGGCAACATCCCAACACCTGCCAGATCAGATGCCACCACTGGATCGCCAGGGGCAATCGGACCATTGAGTGACGTAACGATAGCCGGTACGCGCCCGGTTAGGGCCATCGGTACCGATATATTAGTTTGCTGGCCATAGGTGGTATTCGGGTTGGTAGATACGATGCCCATAACCGCTTTGTCATATTTGCCAGAAGACGGGTGTGCGGTTGTATTGTCGCCAGCAGACAGCAGCTCGCCGTTTTTCGGCAAACGGCCGGTAGTCTTAATCCATTCGGCGAGGTCATTCGTATCGGCGGTACCAACAGAACCCATCGTTCTCCACTTAGCGTTCACATATACCACAGTGATGTTTTTAGTTGATGGCGTAGCACTAGACGTACCAAAGCTTGCAAGGATAGGCGTAGCTCCCGAGTTTATTTTCACGATCACGTTCGAGGTATGTGAGCCGTCGCCGATTGCTTCGGCAGAGATGAAGATCAATCCGCCTTCAGTATTAGGCACACCGGTGATATCAAAGGTGCAGGTGTCATTCGCGGTCACCGTATTTGAGAAGTAGTACGCTAGGGCAGCGGTAGATTCAGTTTGCGTAGTCGTGCAGTTCGTCTGTGCGTCGGTCCTAGTACTGCCGCCGATCGATCCGCTCACATCAAGCGTCCGGCCCGGCGCGGTATTGCCAGAACCAATGCCCACGCGGCCGTTTGTTGTATCTACATCCAGTATCGAACTGGCGCTTCCATTCTGCACCTGGAAGGCGGTGGTGGAGTTATTGGTATTGGACTCCACAATGACACTGCCGCTGGCTCCGGTACTGGCCCCTGCACCGCCCTGAAGCAGCAGGTTACCACCAACGTTGGTACCGGAAGTAGCGGCGCCGCCTTGGATCTTCAGCTGAGTGCCGGTGGTAGCACTGTTAATGTTGATGGTACTGGCTTGGCGGAACTGAAGGTTGCCGTCAGGATCAATGTGCAATCTATCTACCTTTGACGTCGTATTTAACGAGGCTGTCAGGAAAGCAATGTATGTGCCCTGGTTAGCACTAGTAAAGTTTTGGGCGGCCTGAATTTGAACCGTGCCGTTGGACAGACTAGCAAATCCAGTGCCGCCGGAGGTAAAGTAACCTCTGCCCCCTAGTACCACTAACCTGTCGTCCGTCGCGGTTGCCGTTGGACTACCTACCGTTCCGTTAGCCGACCGGCCGATATAGGCAGGTGCGGTACTCCCGTACTGATCAACATACATACTATCAGTGCTGGTCCCTGACACGAGATGGAATGTTGCTTGCGGTGAACCTGTCCCCATACCCACCCGCAGGTTCGTCGTATCGACATCGAAAGCAACGTTGGCGCTGGCGTCCTGCACCTGGAAGGCGGAGGTGGAGTTATTCGCCGCGCGGCTCTTCACAAGCGTTACGCCATTGTTACTGACCGTGAAGAGCGAGGCGCCAAGACCTGCGGCAGTCTGGGCGTGAACACCGAAGAGTTCGCCGGTAATGGGGCTGCCGTTGTCATTCTGAAGTGTAAAGCCTTTGTTGGTACTCGTCATATCGATACCAGGACTGGCGCCGGCGGAAGCGTTGTAGGCTTGCTGGAGCGTCGTATTGCCAGCACCGGAACAGGTTCCGAAGGTGAGTAGCGAGGCGGTAGTGGGGCCAGCTAGCAAGCATTGGTTCGTGCTGGGAGCCGACGTCGGTAAGGTTAAGCTATAGGTTCCACTAGTGTTACCGGATGCAACGGTAACCGTATTAGCATTAGAAGAATCATCAAACACAATCGTGCCGTTACTCGTGCTTGTCTTGCCGAGCACTACCTGGCTACCGCTTGTATCAACAGTCAACACGCTGTTACCGCTGCTGTCCTGCACTTGGAACGAGCTGGTCGAATTCGCTGCATTCTTAACCAGGACTTGGCCAATCGTACCGATCCCCGTCGCGCTGCCAGCCTGCAGCGTAATGCTGCCGCCGGCATTGTCGCCAGAACCGCCGGCATTGCCAGCAGTAATAGTAATGGCACCGCCCACACCGCCCGTACCAGTACTCGTACCAGCACCGCCAGTGACCGCTACGGCACCACCGTTGGAGCCGGCAGTCGCGTCAGCCGTGCCGCCGGTCAGCGAAGCCGTGCCGCCAGCAAAGGCACCGATAGCCGTGCCGCCTTGGAGCGTAGCCGCACCGCCAGTACCACTGGTAGCACCGCCAGTACCACCCTGCACTACGACGGCACCGCCGTTACCGGTAGCACCACCAATGCCGGCTTTGACGGTCAGTTGGCCACCGGCACCGGAACCATTGCCTTTACCAGAGTTAAGAGTCAGGATATTACCGGCAGTATTGGAAGCGGTCTGGTCCAGGATGTTAATCGTTCGGTCAGCCACCCCGAAGCTGAGGTCGGCGGTAGGAGCGGCAGTGCCGATGCCGATGCGGCCGTTGGAGGTGTCGACGTCGAATTTGGTGACAGATGAACCGTCTTGAACTTGAAGCGCAGTGGTAGAACCTGTCGTATATATACCCGTACCGCGGACGTCAAGCGTGGCGTTTAAGGCTGGCGCAGAGCTAGTCGTATCAACGTTAACGCCCAGTTTGCCGTTAGTCCCGCTTGTTGCGAAATTGCCATAAAGAAGCGAGGAAGTTCCGTTACCGGCCGTGGCGTTACCAATATAGAGTTTGTTTGCGGCTAATTCATTATAACCCGCCATACTGCCTAGGAATACATTACCGCCGCCAGTTACATCACTGAAGCCAGCCTCGTAGCCGAGCGCTGTATTGTTATTGGCGGCAGTTAGGTTGTCGAGAGCAGCAAAGCCCAAGACCGTGTTCTGGAGTCCAGTAGTGTTCTGGAATATAGCATGGTAGCCGATTGCGGTATTGCTGGCGCCGCTCGTGTTTTCCCTGCCAGCTTCGAAGCCGATGAAGGTACCTTTATCCGCCGTGTTATGCAGGCCGGCTTGATAACCCACAGCTGTAATATCTACACCGGTCAGGTTGTTGTACCCGGCCGCGTATCCAAGGTAGGCATTGAGCTGACCGGTGGTGTTACTGTAGCCGGCGGCTTTGCCGATGAAAACATTCTGGCTGCCAGTTGTATTCGAAAAGCCGCTCTGGTATCCATAGAAGCTGTTGTAATTTGCAGTACTGTTGGTATACCCGGATTCCCATCCGTCAAAGACGTTGAACGAGCCGCTGATGTTATTGTAGCCCGCTGCATCGCCGGTGAAGTCGTTATACGAACCAGAAGTATTACTCAAACCGGCATGGTCACCCAGGAATGTATTGTGCGCGCCGGTGACGTTGTTCCAGCCAGTCTGATCACCGAAGAAGCTGTTGTCGGTTCCCTGAATGCCGGCGACAGGGATAGTATTCCACCCGGATTGGCTGCCGACGAAGGTGTTTTCGGCACCGCTGCCGCCAGCGCGAACATCTAACGGCGAAGAGTTACCGTCGCTTGATTTCACCACCAAATCCTGGGTCGAATTCGTAACCAGCTTTACGGTAACGTTGTCGATGGTGCCCGTAAAGGTCGTCGGTACGAAGTTAAGGGCGGCATTTGCAGCTGATGAGGTCAAGTAGACCACCTGGCCGGTACCGGCTGCGTTGATGGCGGCACCGGCGTCTGCGGTGCCGAGCGTAATGTCGAAGCTGCCTGATGTATACGACGGCACGTCAAAAGAAACCTGGAAGACAGCGCCGGAAGAGCTGCCGTTGGTGACCGTAGTAGTGCCGGACAAGTTGCCCGTGGCGGCTGTAGCCGTAGCTACACCACTGCCGATTGACCAACCGGTACCGGTGGTCCAGCCACTACCGGAGCTAAAGGTGCCGCTAGCCGTCAGCAAATCGGTGGTGGTCACGGTGGCGACCGAGCCGACGCCAACAACCGTCAGCCGGGTCTGCGCCGCCGCCGTGCCTAAACCGATGGTGCCGTCCGTAGTATTGACGTCCACGATGCTGGTACCGCTAGCGTTCAGGATCTGGAAGGCCGAACTGGAGTTAGCTGTGTTCTCAAGCGTTAAGGGCGTCGTAACCGTGCCGCGCACCTGAAGGTTGCCGTAGCTGAAGGGCGGCAAGGTACTGCCGCTTACCAGCTGTGCGCCGTCAATGTAGAGCGTCTGGCTGCCGGTCGTCACGGTGATACTGATGTTACCGGTAGTCGCCCCGGTCGTGGTGACAGTGCAGTAGTATTGCTCAAAGCCGAAGGCGCTGACACTCAGCACGCTTGTCCTGTTCAAGGTACAGCTGCCGCCGTTAAAGCCGCTCACTGCTACACCGCTCAATGCGGCGCTGCCGGCCGCATAGAAACTGAAGGTATAGGTGCCGGTCGACAGACTGCCGCCGCTGTAGCCGGTCGGCGTTATTTGCGCACCGGTCCCAGAACCGGAACCGAGCGTCACGGCCAGGCTTGCCACACCATAGTAGGTATCCGCTGCTGTCGTATTGCGGGCAATGCTGGCACCGGTACCGGTAGCTTGCCAGCCGGTAGTATTTACTTCAAATCCAGGATTGGTCAGCAAATTGCTGGCTGGTGCAGTGGTATCAGTACTGAACAGCGCCGTCCCGTTGGCATTCTGCACCTGGAAGGCGGTAGTCGAGTTGTTGGTATTAGACTTGACAATAACACTACCACTGGCGCCGGTACTGGCCCCTGCTCCGCCCTGGAGCAATATGTTACCGCCGACGTTGGTACCAGACGTAGCCGCACCGCCTTGGATAGTCAGTTGCATACCGGTGGTTGCACTCGCAATATTAACAGTGCTGGCTTGTTGGAATACGAGGTTGCCACCGGTGGTCAGTTGCAGCTTGTCGGTGTTGTTGGTACGGAAGTTCAGAGCATTGCTGTCATTCGTGCCCAATTCACCGACAGCACTAAAGCTATTGCCGCCCTGCAGGAAAGCCGTACCGGAACCGGTTGCAAAACCACAGGCGGAAGTGCTTTGGAGGCAGACCGTGCCGGATGCATTCGGCAAAGTAATGCTGGGATTGTTCGTTACCGAGCCAAAGCTCAAACTGCCAATGTTGCCGCTGCCGTCGGTGCTGCTAACTGCTCCGGCCTGGAAGGCATATGGTGTAGCGCTTAGCAAAAGCCGCGGGCTCATTTCGCCGTCCCAGGTAATGGTGCCGCTGCCCACAGTACCGCCGATGTTCATCGTCAGCCACTGCTGCTGATTCCAATTGATGCCGGGGAATGCCGTAATAGAGCCGAGGTTGACCGTAAGGTAGCCATTCGCGACGCGGACTCTGACGTCGCTGCTGCCGCTACCGCTGTTGTATGTATAATCTTCTACCCATTCGCAGTTCGCATCACCGCTGCACGAACCTTGCGAGGAACCGGATGAGCTGCTGGCATTGAACAGCTTGAACTCGACGTTGTAGTTTCCGTCTGGGGCGATAGAGCCGCCGGAGTTTTCCAGCCTGGCCTGGAAGTTGATGGTGCTGCTCGTTGCGGCGTTTGTCCGGCCGGGAGCTAACAGAGATAACAATAACGCGCAGACAAATACAGCAAACAGCCCTAAGATACCTGTCCTGAGGGCATGTGCAAACAGTTTCGCTTTTTGCGATGTTTGTCCGAGCATTTTTTGTATTGTTTTTGTTTTTGGCTTCAGGCCGCAATAACGGCGGGAAGTATTAAGCTACCTGAGCAGTTTTTTGTTATAGCTACTCATGTTTTAAGTATGCCGGCGGAGTTTAGAAGAAGCAAGACCTGCCGAACACAAAAATGATTCACCAAAATTACTGCCAAAATTGTCCGATAATAAAACTATACGTAGCTACTATTACATCATTGGCATAATATACAGATTGAATTTGGTGTTTTTCTTTAAGCAAGTGATTTTTTTAAGCCCGATCCTAGTTGTATATATAACAATATAAACTAGATAAGGTGATGCTAATCACAATTACTATTAGCGGCTCGGTTCACTTTTGCTAACTACGCTATAAAGTTCAGTACTTTTTGGTCCATACTGAGCTTAGTTGGCCTTCAGCGAATTAAATAACGACTGCCACTCGTCATCACTGGGCTGCCGAGTCGCGGGGTGCGCAATCAGCATCGTACCCTTAGTATTTAATATACTGCTCCTACCTACTTGAAATTGCAATTTGTCGACACGCTTTTCTGCCAGTAGAGCTTTCGGCTAGGCAGCATTACCTAACAAAAACGCCTACTTCAAAAGAGTCCAGAAATTTACTGGAGAGCTACAAGGATAAGCACCTGGCCGCTTGCGTCTGGAGCGCTAATTACTTTGCCCACCTGCTCGCCTGGGATTGGTGTTACCACAGATGAAACTTTGCCTTCAGCAGCGTCAGTGTGTACGAGATCG
>JBGPNM010000014.1:0-20007 GCA_041487535.1 Candidatus Saccharimonadia bacterium | reverse complement strand
TGAGGAAGCGTACTTGTAGAGTACGGTGACGAGTGAAAAACAGATAGAAAGTGGGCGACACTACACCCCATGAAACATGGTTTCATGGGGACCCCGACCTTTGGTTTTGGGCGACAGGGAGATGTTAGTTAGCTCTTAAGCCGAACCGGTCAGCTGCAAGATATCCGCGCCGTACAGCTCCAGCTTGCGCGGGCCGATGCCGGGGATGGCCAGCAGCTGCTGGGATGTCGACGGCGGATACGATGCCAGCGCCTCCAGCAGCGTATCGTGCGCCACAATGTACGGCGGCACGCCGTCCGTTTGGGCCCGGCGCAAGCGCCACATCTTCAGTTTGCGCAGCAGCTCGTCGTTTACCGGCATACTCGCCCGCTCTGTCCTGATCGGGTCCGGCATACTTTCATCGGGTATATCCGCCGTACGTTCCGCCAGCAGCGCCGACGCCGCCCGCAACAACTCGTCAAATTCATAAATTGCCGGATGCAGCCGCATGGCCATAGCATTCATGCCGCTTAAAAACACGCCGTTCAGCGTCCGTACGCGCGAAAGCGCCACATAGCCCATACCGGGCGTAAAACTCTTGCCTAAGTCAATTTCAGCCGCGTCCAGGCTCATACCTTGGCTTTTATGGATGGTGATGGCCCAGGCCAGGCGCAGCGGCAGCTGGGACACTTCCGCGCGTTTCTTGCCATCTTCCGTCAGCGTCCAGCTGTGGGGCTCCACACGGATGGTTTTGCCGCTGCCCGTCAAACGCACCATGGGCTGGCCATTTTGGAACTCTACCACTTGCCCGCGGCTGCCATTAACAAAACCTTGTGCAAAGTTGTTGGCTACGAACATTACTTCCGCGCCCTCTTTGAGCACGAGTGTTTCCGGCGCCAGCAAGCTCCGCGATAGCTGCTCCACTTTGCTGGCCGACCCGGTCGCAAATCTCGTAAAGACCCGCGAGTCGCCGCCCAGATTCCGCAGATGCCGATCGTTGATCGAATCGACGTCAACGTTGTGCGCATACAGCCGTGTTACCGGCGCGCCGGCCTCCGGCTGTTTACCAAGCCGTTCCTGCAGTGTATCCATGTGCCAGTCTTCCACTTGCCCGCGGCGCATAGCCTCCAGTACATCCAACAAGCGGTCGCCTGCCTGCCGGTGCTGCTCGCTTAGATAGCAGATGCTCGGGTTAAGCTCCGCCCAGGCCGCCGACATATGCATAAAATCATCAGGCTCGTTGCCCCGGTTAACCGGCGGCAGCTGGAATAAGTCACCCACCAGCACCACTTGCAGACCGCCGAACGGCGCGTTGTCGCCGCGAACCAGCCTGCACGCCTCATCCACCATATCCAGGCGTTTGCCGTGCAGCATGGAAACCTCATCAATTACCAAGATGTCGGTATTCATATAGCGGCGCAACAGCGTAGCGTTATAACGCAGCCAGTCTCTGTCCTGAGGCGTCAGAGAATCGCGGATGCCCAGACCGGACCAGGAGTGGATAGTCGCCCCACCGATATGCGTAGCCGCGATGCCGGTGCTAGCCGTTACCGCAACGCGCTTGCCCACCCGCTCTGCCCGGCGCACAAACTCGTTCAGTACATACGTCTTCCCAGCCCCAGGCGGCCCGGTTAAGAAAACCGAGTCACCACTCATCAACACTGCCAAAGCCTGCCGCTGCCTCATAGTAGACCTATTATTTCATACCCGCTAGCGAAACGGAATTGTCTATAAGACTACTGATTATTCTTCTCTGGCGAGGATCCAAATATTGTTCCATCTGGCGGGAACTGGTCCGGTTCTTGAGGTCAAAAACCAATCCATGTTCCCATTAGCGGGAACCGGCTACTTCTTTTGGCTTGAACCAAAAGAAGCAAAAATTCAAGGGCGGGCTCCATCATCTCGGGCAGCAGTTGCTGCCATTGACAACCGGATTGTGAACTCGGCGGCTTGGCGCCTCGGACAGCTCAATCCGCCTAAGGAAGTTGTCAATGGCACAAACAGCCGCGCCGGGACGATTCCACATGCCCGTCTAGCTACGAACTGCTCAGGAGCTTTGCAGCTTGGCGGTTAGACGGACATGAGGCAGGAAACCGATGAGGCTCATTGCCGAGCCAGCGAATAGAGCCAAAACACCGCCCCTGCATCATCCTTATTAAATGAATATGCAGGGGACGACCAGAGGGAGACGTTTTGGCGCGATGGCTCGGCAATGAGCCTCCTAGCGTTTCCTGACTGTCCTTGATCTTTTGGTTACTTTTGCATCAAGGCAAAAGTAACGGCTTGGTTCTTGACCACAAGAACAGGGTTGGTTCCCGCTAAAGGGGATGCAACTAGTTGGATTGTACCCGCTTTTTCCGATCACGATACGCCAATTCGTTCCGGAATTGGTCCAGCCGGACAACATATTTCTCGTACGCGTTATACAGCTGCGAATAGTGCCCGCTCGGGGTCAGCAGATACAGCAGTCTGCCCTTGCTTTCAAGGTATTCAATTAGGGAATAAAAATCCCCGTCGCCGGACACAACAATCGCCTTCTGGTAGTTTGACATTTCTTTCATAGCCCATAGCACCAGGTCGGCGTCGATGTTGCCTTTTACCGGCTTGGCTTCTTCTTTTTCATCGCTCTTGTCTTCCTCGGGCCGAGGCTTCGTAACGTCAAACGTCGGCTTCAGTACTACCATGTAGCCGGCTTCGTGCATTTTTTCGTACAAATCCTCATTCTCCGGAATATAGCCGATAAACATAAAGGCTTTTTCCACGTTATAGCGTTCGGCCAGGAATTGCCGGAAGCGTGCCCAATTCATCTTCCAGCCGAACTTCTGCGTGCCGATATTCAGGTTCTGGCTGTCTATAAACGCGTACACCCGTGGCCTATCGGTCGGCTGCTGCTGGTTCATACTTCTAGTCTAGCATCCTTTGCTGCGTATTTCGCCACGGCTGACAATATGGGTGTACATTTTTAACACAAGTAGTATTATGAGGGAATAGGTATAATTTATTAAACATGGGAGGAACTCCAGTGGGATTATTTGACGCAATCAGAGTAATGATGGCCGGTGGCAAACACCCGGCCGATACGCAGCCAAACGACCCCGTTGCACCAGCTCCGATCGATCCCGTTGCGGCAAGTGCGATGCCTGCGAACGACAGCACACCAGCACCGCAATCCAGCCCGACCACAGCAAACGATAGCAATAATGCCGGCGCCCCGAGTGCTGACCCTACTGTCGCTAGCGGGCCAAGCAACGACCCACCCGTACAGTCCGGACCCGGCAACACCGACGAACCCGCTTAAGTTAGAGCTCACGCGGGTACACTGTTTTCGTCTTTACTTGCTCAGCCGGTTTTGGCGGGTCTCGTTTGCCCAATGATCGGCCAGCTCGTTTTGCTCCTGGTTGTTGTGCCCTCGTACCCAAATAAGTTTCGCTTGGGCATTACGATATAATGGGCACACTATTTTGACGATATCCAGGTTCTTGATCTCGCCGCCCTTCTTTTTCCAGCCGTCACGTTCCCAGCCCAAGGACCACTTGGTTATGACGTTGATCCAGAACTCGCTGTCGGTATAGATTTCGCAGGGCAGCCCCGCCGCATGCTGCAGTGCTGCTATAATCGCAAAGCCTTCCATGCGAATATTTGTCGTTGCACCGCCACCCGGTTCGCTGCCCAGGGCGACTGGTTCGCCGTTTAAAATTACCGCAAACCCGCCCGGTCCCGGGTTGGGACTGGCGCTGCCGTCGGTGTAGTATGTTGTCACCATCGTGTTTCCTTTTGTATTACAGATTAGCTTGTCAGTTTATTATAACCCTTGGGCTAGACTATCTGTTACACTATGCACATGAATCAATCCGACACTCTCGAAGGTTCCAAACTCGCCAATTTTAACCCGGTTAAAGATGTACCGGAGCTGCAAATAACAGATATTAAGGGAGGTACGGGCGACGCCGTCCTTGCCGGCGCCACTATCACGGCGCACTACACCGGTGCGCTAGCTGCGGACGGTACGATCTTCCAGAGCTCGCACGATTTCGGCGAACCGGTGACATTCGGCCTTAGCCAAGTCATCGCCGGTTGGACGCAAGGCGTACCCGGCATGAAGGTCGGGGGTGTCCGCCGTCTTGTTATTCCGGCTGCGCAAGCTTACGGCTCCCGTTCACCCAGCCCCGGCATCCCGCCCGACTCCGACCTCGTCTTCGACATCGAGCTTGTGGCAATCGTATAGAACAACACATCGGCTTGCTTCAGATGACATGATGTAAATAATACTTTGAAGCTGTTTACTAGCATTGCGTAAATAGAAACATGAAAGTTACAGGACTAGTCCTCTGGACACAAGACAATACGCTCTCCGTCAAGTTTTACAAAAAGCTCGGCTTTGAGGTTACTGAGTCAAACGACCGCAATTCTGTCGTGCAGCTCGGCGACTTCCTTATCACACTCGTCAGCATGCGCGACGAAGGCGAATTCAACCGCGATTCCCTCGCCGACGACAAAGGCCGCGGCATGTATGTGTACGTTCGCGCCGATGACGTCGACGCAATGTATGCCAAGCTACAGCAAAACGGCATAACACCGTACACGAAACCGCGCGATTGGGAGTGGGGTAACCGAGAATTTATCGCCAAAGACCCCGACGGCTACAAACTTTGCTTTTGGCAACCCAAGGGCTAGTTGACACGCGCCAATGCGGCAGTTACGCCATTCTCTTTCGGGCCAAGCACACCAGGCAGCAGCCTTACGACAAGTTGCACCGCTGCCTTGTTGAGTGAAAACACTTCGCGCAGCAAGTAGTGCTTAGGGAAACTGCTGTGCGGACGGTCTGCCTTCACGCCTACGCTACTGACGCCGAGCGTATTGCAGGTTAGCAAGGCACGCGGCAAATGGTAGCCGTGCGTCACCAAAATGGCCGAATCCACCCCGAATAACGCATGCGCCCGGTAGCACGTGTCGTAGGTATCGAAGCCGGCATAGTCCAGTTGCTTCAATGCCATGGGACTTACTAGCCTATATCGTTAACTGCCATGGTAGGACTATACATGCCACGAGGCTGTAAAATTCAGCGTTTGGCGGGTATCGTCAGCGCATAGTCGCGGCTTAGCCTTAAGAGCTCAGCCAGTTTTCCCTCATCTGCAATCGCCTCGCCGCCGGCCAGATACCAGTTCTTCATTGATGTATGGCTGCCCATCACAAAATGACGTATACCCGGCAGCTTCAGCAACTCGTTGCCTGCTTCGTCAGACGTGCGCACAATTAGCTCGTTGCCGTGGGCGCCGAACGCCATATTGCCATTCACGAAGTACCCTACACCTCCAAACAATTTCCGTTTTGGCACGCCAAGACCCCAGCCGGCAATCGCTGTGTCGATCCGCTGCTCCAGCCTTAGGTCGTAAGCCATTGTTCAACCCTTTTCCATAATTTTCTTATTGATATGCAAACGGAAGTAAACGCCATGCGGCACTTACTTCCGTAAATCTCAGCGACCACCCAGTAGCTAGGCTAGGCGCTGGGCATGTTAGCAATGCACAGAATGTTGCCATCCGTGTCTTTGAACCACGCTGCGTGCAGATCGCCCATCACATGCACATCACCCTGACGGGTTACACCCGGCATATCGTAATGTTCAAACGTAATACCCTTACCCGCCAGCTCCGCAACCATGCCTTCCACATCATCACATTCCCACGTCAGGTTCGTTGCCTTATTCGTGCCGGCGAATTGCGAACGGTAGACGCTCAGATGGCACCCCCCGCTTTGAAACATCATTTCCTCTTCATTCTCCGACAGAAGCTTCAGGCCAAGCGTACCCTCATAAAACTTCTTTGCCGTAGCTAAATCTTTGACCGCAACCTCTGGGCGAACGTCACAATTTCCGAGCATATTACCCTCCTTTAGTATTGGGTGCTATGTTGCACCGTTTTGTTGCCATGCGCAGTATACCGTGCCCGTCTTCGCAATGCGAGCGATTTTTTTATAGTACTCCCGCGCATAATTATAACTTTACCAAACTGTTGTATTGTTCCTGTGCTTGATGCAGTTGCTGGAGAATAGCGTTACAACTTTTGGCGTCATTGTTATAGGTGTCCACCGCCGCAAAATCATTGAAGTCAATAGTACCCTTTCGCTGCGCAAGGTTAGCGGAGCAGACTTTGTACTGTGCGGTTAAGCTTTCATATGCTTGCGTTACGCGGATAATTTCCGAATGTCTTACTAGAAGAATTGGCAATGCGGCCGCACGCGGTACGAAATGAAGCGTGCCGGCCGCCACCCCGACCAATACTATAACCGTTACGAACCCAACTTGCAGCTTGCGGAGTGTAAAAAACTTCCGCCGCCGCGGAGCACTTGTCACATTGTGGTCAAATGCCGCATGCTGCGCGGAAACTGCAGCAGCTTGCATCGGCCGGCTATGGTTCACGACGTACTGCCTCAGCAGTTTCGAGTGTAAGCCGTTCACGCTGCCCGTCTCCCTTACAGCCTCTTTCAGATACAGATTGGCCTTCTTTTCCTGGTTCCCTTCGCCGTAAATCAGAGTTTGCAGCTCCAGCATATGCGGATAGAACTGGTCGAAGTCCGGACCACTTCGATGCGCTGCACTAATCGCATCGAGCCGTTTTTGTAACGCATCGAGCACTGCCGGCGTGACCGCATTACTCTCTATTTTACTTTCGAGAAAGTCGATCATGACGTCGACATATGATAACGGATGGTATCCCCGACTCATCTTCCCCTACCTCTTTGTTTTTAACTTTTGTGTCTTTTATAGTTACACTTAATTATATTATTACTCCGCCCGCCCTACTTTTGGCAAGTGCTTTGGCTGAATACTCCGAACATTCGCTGTGGAAAACTAATCCTGGATATACTCTAGAAGTACATAGCCTAATTTAGCATGATTGTAGAACGTACCTCCATAGCGTCCATACAAAGTGCTGACTAACCCGTAGCTTCCTAGCTCGTTCATAAAATATTCAATGTCTTGTTCGTGCATGTTTATTACGCTTTGGACAAGAGGGACGAGTTTCTGTAAACTGAGCATCCGATCAGAATCATCGTCTGGATCGATCCTACGTTTTTGTACTGTGTCTGAATGAATGATGCTCAATAGTCGTATGGCTCTAAGGTTCGCATTTTGCATGATATTTTCAAGTTTTGAGAAGTTTTCAAAATGATTATCATTAGTATTCGCCTCTTTTTCAAGAAACTTTTTTAGCATACGTCTGCGCTCTTGGCTACTTTCAAAGTTATGCTTCTGCCAAACGCTAAACACAAAGCTCGCGAAATCATCTGATTGTTTAACTTTTGATATAACTTTCCCGGCAAGCTGTTCGGAATCAAACAGTTCTTTCGTCCTCTTTTCGCCTAAAAGGCCCAAGGCCTCCACGGCCACGCCCAAAGCTATTGCGAGACTAGCAGCAATTAAATTCCCCGAAATAAGCGCAGCGGTAGCGCCCATTGCTTTTACGCTTTCGCGTTTTAGTGGATTATCAAGCACTAGTAATCACCTTAATTTCATTAGCGTGACCTATAAATTAGCCTATTTTATGCTGCGAACAATATCTTCAATCTTGGTGCGCGACTGCTCCGCCGTGTCGCGGTTGCGGACGGTGACGGTGTTGTCTTCCAGGGTTTGGAAGCCGACGGTAATGCAGTATGGTGTGGCAATTTCGTCCTGGCGGCGATGAAACTTCATGCTACTTCTCCCATGCAATGAAGCCCGACATGCGCTTGAGGTTGTCTATACTCACACGAGTCTGCTTGGCAGTATCGCGGTCGCGGATTGTTACGGTGTCATCTTCGAGCGTCTGGAAATCGATGGTAATACACTGCGGAGTGCCAATTTCGTCCTGCCTTCGGTAGCGTTTGCCCACATTGCCATTGTCGTCCCACACTACCGCACCCTGGTATAGCATTTGTGGTCCGGGCATGTCGGCGGTTGGATTCTTGAGCATGCGATAAACTTCCCTGGCCTTGGCGACCAACTCTGGTTTGTTCTTCAATAGCGGGGAGACAGCGCATTTTACAGGCGCCAAACGAGCCGGCAACTTCAGTACCGTGCGCTTTTCGCCGTTCAGTTCATCAACAATATAGCTGGTAGATATGACGGCCAAGATTAGGCGGTCCAGACCGAACGTCGGTTCCACGCAGTGCGGTACAAACGGCGCGCTGCCGTCCTTTGGCCGGTATTCCATGCTCTTGCCCGAAGCTTCTTGATGCCTCATTAGGTCATAGTCCGTCCGGTAAGCCAAGCCGGTCAGCTCTTTCTGGCCGAATGGGAAGTCGAATTCCGTATCTACGGAACGTTTGCTGTAATGGGCGCGATCTTCGGCCGGAATCTCTACCTGGTGAATTTTCTCCTCAGGCAGGCCGAGCGACAGCAGGAATTGCTTCTGCTGCCCCAACCAGTACTCAAACTTTTCCTGCCATTGTTCGGGGTGAACAAAATATTCGATCTCCATTTGTTCTAGCTCGCGCACGCGGAAGACGAAGTCGCGCGGGGCGATCTCGTTGCGGAACGCCTTGCCGATCTGCCCCATGCCGAACGGGACGTCCGGATAGAAACTATCTACGACGTTGCGGAAGTTTACGAACATACCCTGGGCGGTTTCCGGCCGCAGGTAGCTGACACTGGCCTCGTCGGCCGTGGCGCCCACGTGCGTTTTGAACATCATGTTGAACTGGCGCACCTCGCCTAAGCCATTCCCTTCCGGGCTCTTGAGCTTGTGCTCGCGGATGGCAAAGTCCATTTGCTCTAGCGTCATGCCAACCGGACTGACGCCGTTCTCTTCTAGTAAATGGTCTGCGCGGTAGCGCTTTTTGGTTTTCAAATCTTCCACCAGCGGGTCATGGAAGCCGCCCACGTGGCCGCTGGCCTTCCAGACGTTCTGGTTCATCAGGATGGCGGCGTCAATGCCGTACATATCGTCCCGGTCTTCAACAAAGAACTTCCACCACTCGCGGGTAATGTTGCGCTTGAGCGCCACGCCCAGCGGGCCGTAATCCCAGGTTCCGGCCAATCCACCATAGATCTCGCTGCCCTGGTAGATAAATCCCCGCCGTTTGCATAAACTGACGATATCTTCGAGAGAGACATTGCTCATATTTTGGTCACCTTTCAAACGTTATGTAGCTACGGATATAAAAGAAAAATTAGTACAGGCTTACGCCAATACCGTGTACCGATCCGTAGCTAGCCATAACTTTGCGTGAATACATACTGGCCTGCATTATATCCTAAGCGAAGTTGAAAGCATAGTCTGCACCAGCGGTGCGCAAGCCTGAACAATCTCGGTGCGAACGCGCAACTTTTGCAGCATTGTAGGTCCGTAGTTGCCGAATAACAACCGGAGAAACTTGACGTGGTCGGCAGCAAAACGCCCGTGGTCGCTGGGAACAAACGCCATGCTGTCGAAGCTGAAGGCATAGGCGGCGTCGGCCTCCAGCTTGTGACCGGACGGATCAGTCTGCAGATTTGGGCTATGCCCGCCCATACGTAGCAGTTGGGCGGCAAACCACAGGCGGATAACGTCCACGTCTACGGTTACATCGTCCAACGCTTGCAGGGCATGCTCCAACAGCGTGAAATATTCTGCCCCTGTCTCGTCCTCGGTATTTTTATTGAGCAGCTTGATCAGGTCGTAGCCAAGCTGCACCCGCCGGATGTCGGCGACGATGTGTCCGTAGTGACGGCGGAGACGGGCCGAAATAAGCGTGCCAATCTCCCGGCGGCCGCGCAAGAACGTTACATCGCTGACGCTAAAGAGTTCGATACCGCCGGCAAGCTTGGATTTTATCCGGCGCACACCCTTGGCCATGAGCCGGAGTTTACCGTGATCGGGCGTGAGTAACGTCAGAATACGATCGGCTTCGCCAAAATCGGTGCGCGTAAGCACGATGGCGATGGTCGTTTGCTGATTCATGCTGATTTATTCGCTGGCACCAGACCTTCTACGGTGCGCACCAACTTCTTGAGGTTCGTATGCGGCTTGTACAGATAAGCGCCGACATTCAGCTCGCCCGTCAGCAGTTGCCAACTGCCCGCAAATTCACCTGCCGACACATGCGTCAGTATAACTACGGGCACATTCTGCCACTCTGGATACGAACGAAATTCATAAAGAAATTCTACGCCGTTGTGCGCAACAAGCTGGAGCTCCATAACCACGATGTCCGGACATGCTTTGTCGGCCGCGCTCACCGCGGTTTGGGCAGAGACGCACGCATACACGGTATAACCGGCCATTTCAAGGGCCGTCTTGTACGTCCGGGCAAGCAGCGCATCGGGCTCGATAAGCAGAAGTTGCGCCATACCTAGACGAATTGCAGCTGGGGATTTAACGGCAATACGGCGCCAAGCCCGTACATATGCCGGTGACGCGAGGCGGTCAGGTGCACCTGCATGGCATGAAGGATGGCGTCAGCTACAAATACGCCCGCACCGGTGCTATGCGATAAAAAGTTTAACGGCTGCCGCGCGCGCCCTTGCAGCTGACGGCCCAATCGCAGCGCTTGCGCGGTTATCCGGCCGGTTTCGCAGTAGAGCCCGGCCACAATACCGTACCGGCAGCGGTGGGCAGACATATGCAGCCGCAGCTGTGGGGCTTCTTGGGCCGGCAGCGCTTCAACCAATGCATAGCCCAGCGATACAAGCGCCGCCTGCAGTCCGCGCCGGTGCGCCATCACCGGTCCGTACCTGCCATCGACCTGCAAATCCAGCTGCACGCCGTAGGCCTTAGCCAGCGGCTGCAATTGGTTGCCGGCATCATGTAATACCGCCGCAACAGACACGGGCTCGGTCTCGAACATGCTTGTCCCCTGGCCCGCCAGCTGCACACCAAGCAGGTAGTTGTCCAGCAGTTGCAGCGCTGCGTCAGCCGTGATACGGATGGTGTCCAGAGCAGCCGGCTCCGGAACCGAGCCGGCCAGCTCGGCGCGCCGGGCTATATTTATAAGCGGCAGCTTAAGCTGTTCCACTACCGTAAGCAGCAGATGTTGCGTTAAAATTGGTCCATAGGTATTAGAATCGTCAGATGCCACTTCAGCCGTACCCTCACAGTTAAGCCGTATACAGGGTGAAGTATATCATCTTATGGGCTAAGACGCAGGCTTGCTACAGGTCTCAAGTACCTCAGATTACGGCGCAAACGTAAAGTTGGGCAGGATGTTCTTATCAAAGTCGTTTTGGAATGAGGGTGCTTCCGTCCAAATCTCCAGCGTCATATTACGCAGCGGCAGTACAACCATGCTGCCGCTCTTTTGAGACCCAAGTTTGCCGTCTACCCTAACACCAATAACTGATGGCACCTTAGGTGCGGCATATGGTGTTACGGTTGCTTGTTTCTGTTGCACAAAGCCGGCCAACCCAGTCAGGACATTACTATAACTTTGCTGCACCACCTGTACCCGCAGTGCGAATGCCGAACTCGGGCTTTGGATATCCGGCACGACATTCGGATAGAAGTAGCCGTCTACATACGGCGTAGAACTATCACTATCACTAACATATGCGCTCCATGTCTTCGGATATTTAATCGAAACACTGCCATACGCGGCCGGCCCAGTGTAAGATTTGAGCGGCTGCTTCTCCAGCTGAGCAAATTCGGCATCTTTTGCAGCCGCCTCTTGTTGTTTGGCAGCGTCAACCGCCACACTTACTTTGGCGTCAACATTATTCTTGTAATCCTGCATCTTGCCGTACGCCCAGCCGCCGAAGACGACCGCAGCAACCAACATAACTACAGCCAACACAAGCGGCACCAGGATAAGCATGGAGCCCCGTTCAGATGACCTCATATTGCTCATGTTGTTATGGTACCCGAAAAGCCGTCTTCTTGGCAAGCTCCCAGCCTCCATCATTGGCGAATAAGAAAGGCGGCTTAGGCCTAGAGGGCCACCCATCTATTTGTACTCATATAAATACACCCCTTGCTCAGTTTTGCTCGGCTCCTTCTGTGGAATAATGAACGCGAAGCTGGAGATTCGAAGCGGACGGTATAGATACTGCATAACTTTTTTGTGCAACTTGCTCATATAGCGTGGTAGTATGAAACCGAAAATACCTTCGGCCGGCGGCCACGGCGCACGCCAGTAGTCGCCCCATACTACCCTGACTTGATCGTGGTATCTACGAGTGCGCACCCAAGCAATCACTGCTAGTATGGGGTTAAGCTCGTATCCTACAGCCTTCAGACCGCGCCGGGCAGCGGCAATGAGTACCCGGCCATCACCGCAGCCAAGTTCCAGCATGGTCTGCCCGGGCTTCAGATCCAGCAGGTCCAACGCCACTTCAATTTGCGGTCGTAGCGTAGGCAAAAATGGCGCCCCGAATAGCAGCACGAAGACAAAGCAGAATACTACGGTACCAGCGAAAACCCACAGGATTGCAAGCATTAACGGCATGGTCTAGTCTGTTTCAGAGCTGATATCAGCCTTACGGTGTACGACTTTATTCTCCACCGTCTTTAGGTATGCCGATAGCGCGGCAAGCAGCACTTGCCCGCGCTCATACTTGACGATCGCTGCATCTATGTCTAACCCTTCAGCCTGCATTTCTGCCAGCAGCGTCTGCAGTTCGCTCATCATCGCACTGTAGGTCTGTGTTTGCCTGGCCATATTTCCCCCTTCTGCTTTTAGCGGACCGCCGCAGTAAAACTGCCGTCGCTAAGCTCTACGTTTACTATAGTACCACTGGTAACATCCGACGCGTGGCGTACTATGCCCACTTCAGCAGCGCGCACAATCGCGTAGCCGTGCTTCAGGATGGTCCGGGGATCGAGCGCCGTTAGAAGCCGCCCGGCAGACGCTATCTGCTCTTTTGAACGCACCAAGGTATTCTCCAGGGCACGGCCTGAGTTGACGTCATACTGTACCAGTATGCGCCGCTCTGCAAGAATGTGGCCCAACACCAATTGGCGCAAATATCCTGACGTCTCATCCAGTTGGCGCAGCACCTCTCTACGATCGGGCACAAGCAGCTCCGCAGCGTTGCTGGGGGTGCTAGCACGCTGGTCGGCGGCAAGCTCCGCCAGGCTGACATCAACCTCGTGGCCGATGGCCACTAGGGTGGGCACACGGCTGGCGGCTACCGCCCGCGTGACCCGTTCTGTATTGAACGCATACAAATCTTCCGCGCTGCCGCCACCCCGTATTACGACCAGTGCGTCTGGTAGTACGGCCGAACGGTTAAATTGCTCGATAGCACCACTCACTTGCTCAGGCGCTACCTCGCCTTGTACCTGAACGTCGATACACGTAATGGTTACCCCGCCCCAACGCGCATTCAGTATCTTCATAAAGTCAGCATAGGCTGCCGACTGGCGGGAAGCAACAAGCCCGATGGTAGCCGGCGGACACGGCAAGCGCCGTTTTCGTGCTGGGTCGAATAAGCCCTCCGCTTCGAGCTTCGCCTGCAGCAGCTCGGCAGCACGACGAATCGTGCCTGCCCCCTCCGGTCGTATGCTTAGGACGTTTATGCTGAACCCGAAGCGCGGGTGCAGACGTGGCGCGCCGCGGACTAAAAGCACCATGCCGTCTTCCAGAGGTCCGGGCAGCTGATACACCGTGCCGAAAAGACGCACCGTTGCTGTTTCATCTTTCAAGTCAAAGTAGACCCACTTGTTCTTGCTGATCTTGAAGTTAGCGAGTTCGCCTCGGATGATGATACTCGGAATTGCATACTCGAAGGTCTGATTGACCAGCGCCACGAAGTCGCTGACTTCCAGTACAACCTCAGTTAAGGCTTCTGCCATCTTGTCCGTGGTCCGTCACCAATGTAGGAATAGGCTGCTTACGCTGCAATGTGTAGTGATACAAAACATATCCCGGCGGCAGCTGCAAAAGCGTATTGAGCACCCGGTACATCACTGTTACCGGCAGGCTCAGGCGTGCCGGCACGCCTGCCGCGACGAGCGCGGCAGTCATGAGCGCTTCGTATATGCCTACGCCGCCAGGCAGCACTGAGACAAGGCCGGCAAAGTTCGCCACTGCATACGCTAGGATGACCGCGCCAATGTTTACATAGGCACCGAAGGCCATATAGACAACGTAGACAGCAAGCACTTCAGTAAGGTTAGCCAGAAACGCCCACCAGAATGGCGCCTTCAGCTCGCGGTAGTGCAACTTAAGTAACAGGTAATCCTTATGAAAGTCTTCAAAAACCTGGCGCGCCTTGATGATGTTGATAGTTTCGGGGTGATTCGGCCGCGCGACATGGATCAGGCGATTGAGTACCATGGTCGTCGTCGTCAGGAAAGCATCGATACGTTCCTGGCTGCCAACGATGTACAGGAAAATGCCCGTGCCAAATAGGACTATCACCGTCAGCACACCGCCCATGAGAATAGTAAGGTTGCTAGCCTTGCCGTTGATTGCCAGAATGAACATACCAAGGAGTAAAAGCAGCTCGAAAGAAACGAACAGAAGCATAAGTTTCATGGTCTGCACCAGGGTCGCCTTGGTACCGCGTACGCCGAACTCGCGCATCTTGAATCCAAAATACGATATGCCCGATACGCCGCCGCTTGGGAAGACATGATTCACAAAATTCAGCTCAAGCGACACCCTCAGCATGTTAGCGTAGGACAACTTTTCGTCGACCGCAGCAAACAGACGCTGGTATAGCTTGGTCTGCGCATGGTAGTTCAGGGCTTCAACCGGGATAATCAGGAGCAGTACCCAAGCTTTCACCTTGGTCAGGTTATCGAGTGTATCCATCAGCTGGTGCCGGATCGCGTACGCCAGACCGGCAAGCGCCAGAATAGTGAGAATATTGAGCAATAGCTTCCAGCGGCGGCGGACAAACGAATTCTCGCTCATCCTGTTAGACCCCCCACGTAACTTGATTTACGTGAATCACCATTTGACTATCCAAGAAGCGTTCGGGTGTCAAATTTTCTTTGTTAGCGTGTTGGATTCTAACCGGACTCATCCAGACCATTATACCTAAAATCCATGCGCAACCTGTATACTTAGGGACGATGAATGACAGCATCGCCATATTGGGCCGTCAGCCGGCGTTGGGGCTTGCTGAGCTGGAGAGCCTGTACGGCAGCAATGCTATCACACCAATCGGCGATGGCAGTGTGGCGCGTATTAGCATTGCGCCCTGCTCCATCGACTTTGCCCGGCTGGGAGGCACGGTCAAACTCTGCAAACTGCTCAGCATACGGGACACCACTAATTGGAAAGATATCCAGCAGTTTTTGGTCAGCGTGTCACCAGCCCAAGCCGAACGCATGCCCGCCGGCAAAATGCACCTGGGCCTGAGCGCTTACGGGCTGGGCGTTTCGCCGGAGCAACTATTGACTATGGGTCTTACCCTAAAGAAAGCCATCCGCTTGCATAGCGGCCGGACGGTCCGCCTGGTACCCAACAAAAGTGCGGAGCTGAATACCGCCCAGGTACTGCATAACAAGCTTACCGGCACGAACGGCTGGGAACTGGTGCTGGTGCGTGACCGCCATCAAACTATCATCGCGCAAACCGTATTCATCCAGGATATTGAATCGTATGGCCGCCGCGACCACGGCCGGCCCAAGCGTGACGCCCGTGTTGGCATGCTGCCTCCGAAATTGGCGCAAATTATTATTAATCTGGCGATCGGCCCGCAGGAATACGCCGCCGTTGCACCGGAATTGTCTGGTGATATTTGCCTGCAGGAAGAAGACAACCAAAAACAGCGGGCCACGCGGACGCAAACTACAGTGCTTGACCCTTTCTGCGGCACCGGCGTCGTGCTGCAGGAGGCGCTGCTGATGGGTTACCAGGCATACGGTACCGACATGGAACCGCGTATGGTTGAGTATTCACATACTAATCTGGACTGGCTCGCCGGCCTGCGCACGCAGCCCCTAGCCGACTACCGATTGGCTGCCGGGGACGCAACAAGCTACACCTGGCAGCCGCCCGTAGACACAGTGGCGTCGGAGACGTACCTTGGCCGGCCGTTCACCGCCCTGCCCACTCCCGAGCTGCTCGCCCAGACCGTATCCGAGTGCAATCTCATCATCAAAAAGTTCCTGCAGCACATCTATCATCAATTGTCTCCTGCTACCCGCCTCTGTCTTGCCGTACCCGCCTGGCAAATTCGGCCGGGTGAGTTCCGGCATTTACCCCTTATTGACCGCTTGCACGATATGGGATATAATCTGGTGAGTCTTCAGCATGTGCGGGATAAAGACTTGCTCTACTATAGAGAAGATCAAATCGTTGCCCGCCAGCTGCTTATAATTACGAGGAACTAACCATGTCACATGTTAAAGCAGGCGGCACCGCCAAAAATGTTCACGACAGCCCGGGTCAACGCCTTGGCGTTAAGCTGTATGCCGGCCAGAAAGTCCTCACCGGCCAGATTATTGTCCGCCAAGTCGGCCTCACCAAACGCGCCGGCAAGGGTACCTTCCTCAGCCGTAATTACACGATTCATGCTGCCAAGGATGGCATCGTAAACTTCAGATCCCGCAAAGTCCGCCGCTTCAGCAACAAGTCCGTCCGCCGCACCGAAGTCGTCGTCGAGTAGCCATATAAGCACAATTCCGACCCGCTGTTTATCAGATTTATTTAGCTGTAACTGCCGACGGCAGGCTGTTTAGCGGTCTCCATATCATTGAAAGGTTCGCCAAAGATAATACTTGTGCCCTTCTCCGACCCTGAACTCATATCCCCGTCCCCTATTACCCAGCCTTTCTCAGTATATTGCACATAGAATTTGCTTGGGGAATCATCCGAAGATTCCGTCAAACCTAGCGTTGCGGAGGTGGCTCGCCCGGACTGACTGTCAAAGAACCACGTTGAATCATACTGCCGGCTGCTAAGGTACACGGCTTGCGATGAGCTACGCCGCGGGTTCCCATATACATCTTTCGCCTCTTCAGCGCCCGGAATGAAATCGTATTTTGTCAGGATGAGCATGTCAGGTCTTACCTTACCGTCAAGCACCACAGCGTGAACTTTAACGGGCACCCCTGCAGCGTTGATAATGGCTATCAACCGTTCCGCCGGTACTTTTTTACCATATCTGGTAGGAATTTCCGTTTGTAGCTGTGGTTGAATAAGGCGAGGTGCTCCTACGGGCAACTGGTATTCCATAGGCACGAGTTTGGAAGCTTGCAACTTTTCAATATCAAGTCCGGTTACATTGCTTAGGAGTTGCGGACTCGCTTGATAGTGTGGAATATTCTGTTTGTTGGGCTGAAATTCTGACATTTTTTGTATTTCCTGCTACAGAATCATTATAGCATTATATATATTTTATGTCAACTCCATGGCATAGAATATCGCTGCAGCAGGTCAGCCTACTCCGAAAAAATTACGGCGGCAACGCATAGATTATAAAACCGTCATCGGAACTCAAGTAAATCCCTGTAAACAGTTGTTTACAGGGATACGTAATAGCGAGGGGGCGAAGGCTAGACTCCTAGGTGGTGCTTGATGCGGTCGATAACGTCAGCGATTACGACTTGAGATTTAACCATGTAGTCGTCCACGCCGAGGCTTTCGGCGCGTTCACGATCGCTGTCCTGACTGAGCGCGGTGAGCATAATAATCTTGAGATTGGCCGTTTCGGGCGTGTTGCGCAGAATGTCTAATACATCGAAACCGCTGACCTTCGGCATCATAATATCGAGCAGTACTAGGTCAGGCTGGTAGCTGAGCGCGGCTGCCAAGGCATCCTCGCCGTTTGTTACCCGGCGAACATCGAATCCTTCAGCCCGCAAACGTACGCTGTATACATTGGCGATGGCATCATCATCTTCTACAAGCAGGATGCGTTTGGGATGATCGCCCGGTGTGCCTGCTGTGGGTTCCATATAGTTTAAGCTATATCATTTTCTATTTTTTTGCAAATCATCGCAGGCGTGGATGAAGCCATCGAACATAGGATGCGGACGATTGGGACGGGATTTGAACTCCGGGTGGAACTGGCTGGCAAGGAAGAACGGGTGGTCCGCACCTTCGATGACTTCGACTAAGTCTGTCCTGGGGTTACGTCCTACAGCACGAATGCCCCACGACTCATATTGCTCCACATAGTGCGCGTTGCACTCAAAGCGATGGCGGTGCCGCTCGACAATACTGGTTGTCTTGTATAAACGCGCGGCAAGACTGTTTGGAGTAAGATCGCAATCGTAGTTGCCCAGACGCATCGTGCCGCCGGTACTTTCCTTACCCTCCTGGCCATCCATGGTAGCGATGACCGGATGCTCTGTAGCAGGGTTAACCTCAGTAGTATTAGCATCCGTCAGGCCATGCAGGCGGGCAGCGGCAATCACCGCCATATGCAGCCCGTAGCATAGGCCAAGGTACGGCAGTTCATGTTTAAGCGCAAATGCTGCGGCACGGATCTTGCCCTCGACACCGCGGGCGCCAAAGCCGCCAGGGACAACAATGCCGTCGACTTCTGCGAACGATGCGGCCAATACGTCGTCGTCCACAGCTCCAAGTTTTTCAGCATCAATCCATTTGATGTCTACCGCCACATCGTTAGCCCACCCTGCGGCTTTCAGCGCCTCAAAGACACACATGTACGTATCGGCGTTATCCAGGTATTTCGCGACAATCCCTACCCTTACAGTCCTGTCGTATGTTTTCGTCGCGCGGGCTACCACTTCGCGCCAGCCCGACATATCCGGCTGGCCGCTGTCGAGCCCAAATCGTTCACGCAGGATCTTATACAAGCCGGAAGCTTCAAGCGTTAACGGTACTTCGTACACCGTGTCGGCGTTCGGCAGCAACACGACTGCCTCCTCCGGTATACCGCAAAACATACTCAGCTTGCGCTTGGCCGAAGCAGGAGCCGGCCGCTCGCTGCGGGCTACCAGGATATCGGGCATGACACCTAGGCCGCGGATATCCCGCACCGAATTCTGCGCCGGTTTTGTCTTCGTTTCTTGGCTGGCGCTCATATACGGCAAATAGACAACGTGCATAAACAGGCAGTTCTCGCGTCCGAAATGCAGGCCGAACTCCCGGATCGCCTCGGTAAACGCCAGACTTTCGTAGTCGCCAACCGTCCCGCCGATTTCTACGATGTGCACGTCAAAACCCTCCCCAGCCTCGCGTATGAAGCGCTGGATCGCACCGGTTACATGCGGCACGACCTGTACCGATTGGCCGCCGAATTTCCCCATCCGTTCGGCCTGGATTACGTCCAATAAGACGTGGCCGCTCATGAGCGAACTTTGTTGCGTCAGTTCCTGGTCCAAGAAGCGTTCGTAGTGGCCCAGGTCCAAGTCGGTTTCGGCGCCGTCGTATGTCACGAAGCATTCGCCGTGCTCACGCGGGTTCAGCAATCCGGCATCAACATTCAAATACGGGTCGCACTTTTGTAAGTTGACCCGTAATCCTGTGGCTTTCAGGAGATTGCCGACCGATGCGGCGGTGATGCCCTTTCCTGACCCGGAAAGCACTCCACCAGTAACAAAAATATACTTGGTCGGCTTTACCACCTCAACATACACCTCTTTTACACTTGCTGCTATGTATACTAGCCTATTCGGTCATGTCCCGTCCATTGTAAAAATTCTTACAGTATTTACAGATTACCTAAGTATGTTTCTGCCGCCTTCAGCTGTGTGTCGTTACCCGCCTTCGCGTCCGCATCTGAAAGCGGAACGGTTTGGTCGGGTGTAATTCCTTTTTTCTGGATACTTTCGCCATTCGGACGGTACCAACTTGCGACCGTTACTTTTAGTTCGCCGCCGTCACCCAAATTAATCAATTGTTGCACGACGCCCTTGCCATAACTCTTTTCGCCCATCAGCCGCGCCATGCCGTTGTCATGAAGGGCGCCGGCTGTTATCTCGCTGGCCGAAGCCGAACCGCCGTCAATGAGCACCACTGTTGGAATGCCGTGGAGCGGATTATCGCCAGGTGCTGTAGAGACCTGCATTCCGCCCGTGCCCTTCTCGGTGACGATCGTAGCGCCGGACTGTAACCATAGGCTGGATATATCTATTGCGGCGCTCAGAAGACCGCCAGGGTTACCGCGTAAATCCAGGATAAGACCGCTGACTTTCGCCTGCTTGAACG
>JBGPNM010000013.1:0-20736 GCA_041487535.1 Candidatus Saccharimonadia bacterium | reverse complement strand
CGCTCAAAGCCCAGAAAGCTATACCCCATTGGCGTGCCGCATTTAACGGCGCTGGCAATCACCGCATTAAGCCCCGCGCAGTCACCGCCGCTGTTCAGAATACCGATTTTCTTCATAGACCCCACGCTAGCACATTTGGCAGGATTACCACAATAGTGGCTTATGGCAGGTGACTAGGATGCACGCCTTTTCGCAAACGCATCCCCTCGTGACGCGTGCCGAGCGTCACGGTGCTTCTCTCCTCTATTGCTATCGCGTTCCTTACGCGTCAGCGTAACGTTATCTTAAGTACGGGCATGGTGTTCACGATGCACTTGGTCTATCTCTATACCGTCCCATGTAGCAAGCAAGAAGGCAACGGCGGCCGAAATGGCCTCGTTCCAGGCTACAGTAGTGCTGATACCGCTAAACATGAAGGCTGCTATAAACAGCCAAACGGCAGCGAGCGCGTTTATCCAACTCGGAATGGTATTTTCCCAAATTAACTGCACAAGCCCGGCAACCGTAACGACTCCGCCGACGACCAAAAGGTTAATTAACGCGTTGCCGGTTACCGAGATGAACAGCGGCGAAACCAGCAACCACACGCCTACGCCCGTTGTAAGTACACTTGCTATTCTTGATTGAGTTATATCTTGCATAACAACCTCCCCTCACGTAACTGTCTGCCAAGTTTTTAATAACCTCCTTTCTTATTTAATTTTAGGCCGATTCTTACTTCCGATCTATGACGTTGGTCACTTAAGGGCCCTTTATCACTGATCACCGAAGGCGCAAATATCATTCTGGTACAGATACCCCCTGAAGAAACCTGCATAAGCAGCGCAACATAAAAATACTAGGCTATGGCGGTTAAGAACTTATGCAGTAATAGCCGTTGGGCTCAAGGCCGACCAGCATGGCGAACTGACCTGTCTGGTAATCGCCGTCGGTCCTGCCGTCCGCAGATACTGGGGTGTTGCCATTGCATTTTGCGCCCATAATGATCGTGGCCTGTCCGGGGAGCAGGTTTATTCCGTTGCCGGCCTCATTATAGCCGCTCGCGTTAATACATTCTGAGTTGCACGGGCTGCATGTGCCGGAAGCCACTCCGCAGTAGTCCAGGTCATACTGATAAGGAGAAGGGAACAGGTGCTGGCCAGTCAGCGTGTCGCGGTAATTATAATCTCCCGCTGTACTATCATAGACACCCCCGGTTACGTAATTGGTATAAAAATCCCCCCATTCGCCGGCCGCAACGGCACTCGAACTATTGGAAGTAAGTATAGGGTACAGCCCGCTGTGATCATTGGGATACGTCGTAAGCTGAGCGAAAATAGCTTGCAGGCCGTGCTTATATCCGAAGTTCCTGGCATGCCGCTGTGCCTGCGCAACCAGCAGGAAGACAAGCAGCAATATAAAACCGGCAATAGCCATCACGATGAGCATCTCAACAATAGTGAAGCCGAAGTTTTTTGCAGTACCGCCTCTGCCGTTGTCGGAACTGCGAACATTAAATCGCGAGATGATTGCTTTGCGCTGAATTACCATGGATACTACCCGTTCACTACGAACGATACTACCCAAAGTATAACAAACATACTTATGCTTAGCCATCCGCCGGCAAAAAATCCGCGCGCCTATATCTAAATACACCGAGTCACTGGAAACGCCAGACGGCTATGTCACCCGCAGGTTTCGTTCCAGGTGGAAATCGGGGAATAATAATTTACCAAGGTTGTTACCGTATTTGTCTGTGATCATGTAGGCAGACGGGCCGTCAAGCGGCTGTAGCCGCGGAACGTATCGTGCTGATACGGCTGGTATGGCACCACAACACCATTGACCACTTCTAATGGCAGCCGCGCGCTAAGAAAATGCAACCTGAATGACGACCCGGGGTTACCTGCCTTGTAGTGGTTTACTACGGCCCCTTTCATGGTGTTTATCGTGTCGGAAACGTTATCCAGAAAGCTGCGGGCAAGCCCGTTTTTAGCAAGGTCAACAACGTTATTATCCTGCGGCTTGAGTTTTACAACGATTCCCTTTGAATGTGTTAGATAAGGCGACCCCAGCAAAAAAATATCACTGACGTTCCATTTTTCTGTCCGGTTCAGCGTATCAAGTTCATACAAATACGATATGAAGTCCTCGCCGGTTTTGCCTATGCCGGTTTCTATCAGGTGGGCGATGTGCAACGATTCCGCTTGGTAAATGTTTTTCTCAATGGAAGCTTACCCGTCCGGTTGTGCCGCCAAAGGGCATACTTGAGTGCGGTGTTTACCTTTCGATCGGTATAATTCTGTCTAAGCTGGGATGCGGCCATTTAGAATGGACTGTGCGCCCATAGCGGCGATCAGTACACCAGCTGCCTTACGTACGATGTCATCAGAAACAGTTTCTGCTTGTGCAATAACGGACATAGCATCTTGTACCTTTTCTCCCAATACCTGTGGTGCCGTCAGTGCTAAAGTCCCTATCTGGAGACTATAAACACCTACGCCGTAAGTTTGCTCTAATGGATGATTCACTTTTTCCTTAACTGCGACTTCAACAGAATCGCTATCCCGAAAATTATCACTTGGTAATTCGTCTTCCATAACCTCTCGTATAGCCTTGCGGCAACTGCCCGCTACAGCTCTGGTTAAGGTTGCTTCGTCTTTCGGCTTCGTCGCTGCTTTAATGGCGTTCATAACGTCTACGCCGCTTGTCCTTTTTTTGAACGCAGAGCCGTCCGATTTTCGTGCACTGCACAATACCCCCCAGGTAGCTAAAGCACCCACCAAGTGCTGGACGTCGTTCCGTTGTATAATCAGTTCAATGTCATCAGTATGGTACCCGACAAAAACTGTCTGTAAATCACTATAAATCGGGATTCTGCCATGCAGCCCCGGACCGAGAATTCCATAGACCTCGCCACCTCTATTCTTGACCGCTCCAAGAACTTTTCGTACGGCGACATTCTCCTCGGGTACGAATCTGCCAAGCCTGACAAGTTGTGATGCTGCGGCAATACCACCCAGACTGCCTAAGATAGGCAGAGCGTTTTTACTCAGGGGATCCAATAAGCTCTGGAGTGTAAATACTTCTGGTATAAATGGCAGCATAATTGAGGGTATCCGCTCGTCTGCTTTAATTGACTATGCACGATACTCTGTTATTTTGCAAGTGCTCGTCGCTCAGCTGCCGTGACTGGGGAGAAGGGATTCGAACCTTCCATAGTATATTACCATCCGATTTTCAGACTTGCCCTATACTAGCTTACATTTTACCCCTGTCATAATCATTTTTGGAGAACCAATAGGTCCGTCCTCTACATCGAATGTATCATAGGCATATCAGCTTACACTTGGTTGTGCATCGTCGACGAGCCTAGAACGCTACTTTGTGTGTCGTGACTGTAAGTACTCAAGCAGACCGTAATGCAGGTGACGATGCCCGTCCCATAAGACAATATTGTAGCCCTCCGGAAGTTCCGCCGGGTCTTCCTGGCGAAAATCGATTGCACGTACTGCTGGCGGTAGGGCTTCACACATGTGCCTGTCAGTGCCGCCATGCAGCACGGAATATTTGTCACCCCATATTTCCAGCTCGTCAGGGTTCTGTACATTTTTAGGCTCTAAGCCGATCGTCGCCAATACTTCCGGCATAGTAAGCACGGACTTGATTGAGGTTGTCTTGGAGACGCCCCCGACGGCAAAGTCCAAGGCAAAATTACCTCCAAAACGCGGGGTGATAGGAATGCCTGCATCGCCAAAAAGCTGGATTGCGCGTTCTTTAATGGCGGTACGCAGGTCGCGCTTTCCGTGAGTGAGAGGTACGGTGTACGGAAGTTCCGCTAACTGCTCACCAGTGAGGTCTGTGCCGTTTACGACTTCCATGGTAATTTGCGGACCACGGTCATCAAGCATAATGTCTAAGGGATGCTGGCCAATATGCTCCCAGAACGCTACTTTTGGCTGAGCAGGATGCGGACGAAGCGCAAATTCTTGTACGAGGCATGCAACGATGTCCCGCCACGCTCTTTTCGTTTCAGGAGTAAAGGTGTCCTCGTAGACGCTGTAAAATGGTGCACCGCGCAAGTCACCCGATTCGGTAAAACCCCACACCTCAGCACCGCTGCAATGGCTAATAAGAATATCGCGACGCAGCGTTGGTTCGATGTAACCGGTGATGTCTCGCGTAACGCGCGCCAGGCTGCCGCCGGTCACTATGAATAGCTTGCCGCCACCCTGCAAGAACGAAGAGAGTTCCGTAATCATTTCCGGTTCCGCCGGCGTATAAACTTCGGCAATCGTCTCGTCCACATCAGAAAAGGCAATACGGAGGTGGCTGTTCCAGCTAACGTGGTTCGATTTGCCCATATATCGCCTAGTATAACAGAGAGTTCTGGCTAGTTAAGGCGCACGAAAAAGAGTCATATTGTATCCCTATCGAAACTGCGTATATGCACCCGTTTTGTAGCTTGTCCACGCATTCCAGCCTTGTAGCTGATACTTCCGATATGCCGCTGCTATATTCTGGGACGGGTCAAGAATCGCCATATTATGCAGCTGCATCAAGCCGTAGTCGTTGGTCGGACCAACGGCGTTTGGATTGCCACCGCTCTCCGCTTGGCAAATTGCCTCTGCCATTGAAACATTCCAGGTATATTGCCTAAAAACTGAATCATAGGCGCGGCAACTGCTCACATAGGCAGCCTCTACATATGATCCCGCTGCAACGACCGCATCTGCAGCCATTTCTGGCGACTGGCATGTCGGGGCCACGGACGAGCCGTGCAGGCTATAATGGGCACAATAATATGCTTTGTCGTCACCATAGAAATCGTAAATGGGGATTGCAGCCCCTGCACTCATGGCGTTGGCTGGCTGTACGAACGCTTTTATGAGACTAATTGCTGCTAGGCAGACAAGCAAAGCCAGAATAGTGAATGCCACCTTCTTGTATTTGTTAAGGCCTTCTAAGCCCACCATCACCAGCAACTCGCCGATCGGTCCAATTTCTCTCATAAGATAGCATTAAGCGTAGCAATGATACCTGCTTCATGCAAGCCGAACCACTTATTACGATATCGGGGTAATCTTCCGCAAGTAGTTAATTCTGATAGGACAGCGGGGTAACTTTAAGTGCATGATTTAGAGCATGGATTGTGTGTGTGCCATCTTTTTCTTTATAGCATTAACAACGTCAGCATCTGTAATAGGCTTCTTTGGAAAGTAGCCCTGGGTCATTACCTGCTGCGCAAGTATTTTCGCTTTCGCCTGATCGTGCCAAATAGCTCCATCGGAAAGTAGAGTCTCGATTTGTCTCTTAGCCGGGTCTTCGACCCCAACGATAGCCTGGTATGTATTACCAGCGCCAGCTTCTTCACTTGTCCAGTTGTAATACGATGCTACGCAACCAATACCTAAATAGCTCACCCGTATTCAAATCGATTGTCTTTCCGCTTGCAAAGTCTGCTGGCGTGTCCACCGAGTTTAAGTTATTGATCGGGCGATTATTGAGAAGTAGCTTGACCTTATCATCAACAGAGTTCTTTATTGTCAAAGATGTTGAGAGCTATCTTTAGAGCATTATCCGGATGCAAACCAATCACATTAAAGTTCATGGTTTAAGTTTAACGCCTTAACTGTGGTTCTAGGCCCACTTCTCACAGAGAAGGATGGGTTAGCGGATTCGAACCAAAAAACCGACTTTTCAGTCGGTTTGATGAATTACTCGATTTGTACTTAACAGATTATAAAAACACATTATGCAATCGGGTCTTGTTTGGTGCAAATCGTGGCTGGGGCGGAGGGATTCGAACCCCCGGATGCTGGGACCAAAACCCAGTGCCTTACCGCTTGGCTACGCCCCAATATGCAGCAATTAACAGATCAATCTTACCGCACTGTGCGTATTTTCACAATGGAAGCCATATTGCTGATACAGACTGCACTTCGTTTTATCGTATTGTATAATAACGTTCATTAAGCAACACTAAGGAGTACGCTTGATAAGACAACCTTCAGCCCTCATCTGGTTCGCTATTTTGCTCATCGTAGGGGCAACGCTCGCTCTGACCTTGCCGCCGAATCCAACAACACTACAAGCGCTCCACATCTCGGCAACGGTCTACCATGCATCAGTGCTTGTCTTTATTCTCCCGTACGGCATTATTTGGTTTGCGGCGTTTTATGCCTACGAAAAGTTGAACAAGTACGCGAACAAACTGCACGGCACCAGGGAAGGCGAGGCGTTCAAAAAAATCGCCAATGGGGTAAGTGTTTTGGCGTGGGGTCTGGCCCTACCCACCATCGTCTCAATCATACTAGAAGCAGCAGTGGCCCGGCATCCGGGCTTCGCGACAGCGCGCACCCTCATTAACAGCTACTTTGCGCTTATCGTAACGCTTGCCAGCTTTACGATCATCAGCCGTGGTACGCGGCAGCTGAACGAAATCGTCCGCGTCCGCCCCGGCCGTATTGCCACACAGCTTTTGATGCTGTTCTTCACGAGTGTTGGTGCGTTCTATGTATCGCTGATCATACACGCCCAGGATACCGGCCATAACCCGTACCATCTGCCATTGTATCTGATCATCACGACGCTTATTATTCCGCATATGTTCGCCTGGTTCATCGGTCTCCTGAGTGCATACGAGCTGTGGCTGTACGCTCATAAAACAGCCGGCGTTCTGTACAAACATGCACTCTCTTACTTTTCTGGCGGCTTTGCGATTGTGGTCATCACGGCCATCGCAACCCAGTATTTGACCGGAGCATACACCAACAGACCTAGCCTATCGCTTGGTTCGGTACTGTTTATGTTCTACAGTTTGCTCATCATAGAGGCTGTCGGCTATACCCTGATAGCCCTCGCCGTAAAGCGTCTCAAACGGCTGGAAGAGGTATAAACAGTATGAGCGGACAACTTTTATACAATCGTGTCGTCCGCGTTACCCATGTATACCTGGGGCCTGCTGCTGACCGCTTCATCGACCGCCAGATCCAGAATCATTTACACAAAAGCCCCGAAGAACTCTCGGTGAGCGATCTTGGTATGCTTATAGACTGGATACGGGTAGCGGTCTCATTCCTGACAGAGGACAGCGAAATTATAGAGGAATACGTCGATCAGCTTACCAAGCTAACCCGGCAACCGGCTCAGAAAGGCGACCATACTGAAGTTTAGGCGACCACGCGTATGACAAAACATGCGTATAAACTCACGGAGGCAATGACGGTCGCTGAGGTGCGGGCCGAATCCGAGGCGCTGTTCAGAAGTATCGGCGACGGCGCCATCGCGACTGATGAATTCGGCCGGATTACACGCATCAACCCGACAGCACTCGCTATCCTCAAACTCAAGCCCGAAGAAGCGCTCGGGCAGTGGTTTCCGCGTACCGTCACCGTTATGCGGCCAGACGGGACCCCCATACCGCTCATTGAACGCCCGATTGTGAAGATGTTCCTGACGGGCAAATCGATCATCGAGAAAGCGCTGTACCGTGCCAAAGACAACCGCGTCGTGCCGGTCAGCATTACGGTATCGCCTATCATCCTTGGCGGCAGGCCGGTCGGTGCAATCGAAGTCTTCCGTGACATCACCCTAGAGAACGAAGTCGACCGCATGAAAAGTGAATTTATCTCGCTTGCTTCGCACCAGCTGCGTACGCCATTGTCTACTATTCAGACATACGCGCATATGCTGTCGGAGGGTTATATGGGCCGGCTGGCAGCCGAACAAACGAGTGCACTCAGGACAATAATTAGCGCCACGGACAATATGAACGAACTCATCGCCACGCTTTTGAACATCGCCCGTATCGAAAGCGGCAGCATCGCCGTCAACCGTAAGCTTTACGATATCGTCCAGCTTACGACCGACGTCCTAAAACAGCTCCGGCTGAATGCCGACAGCAAAGGCGTTGCATTGACGTTCCAGCCGCCCAAGCAGCCGATACTCTTTGAAACTGACAGCCTGATTATCAAGGAGGTACTCACCAACCTTGTCGGCAATGCTATCAAATACACGCCGAGCGGCGGCGATGTCACGGTGCGAATCCGAAACAATCCGAAGAACATGCTGTTCACCGTCCAAGATACCGGCATTGGCATTCCGCACGCCGTGCATGAAAAGGTCTTCGCCAAATTCTTCCGCGCTCCCAATGCGCTGCGACAAGAAACGAGCGGTACCGGGCTAGGGCTGTATGTAGTACGGGGGCTCGTACTGATACTTCATGGTAAGATATGGTTTAGGAGCGAAGAAGGCGAAGGCAGCACATTCTATGTTTCCTTGCCGAAGGATAACGATGATAGCGCTTCAGCTCCTGTATAGGATATCAGCGAAGTGTAAGATATTTCATATCAAACGCCGCAAAACGCACGATAGTAAAAGGATATGCAAATTGTTAAGAATTGAGGAGAGGCACGGTACTGCATGGCTCGTATTTTGATTGTTGAGGATGACCAAGACTTAAATGCCGCGTATCAGATGATTCTAAAGAAAGCAGGGCATACGGTCGAATCGGCGCTGAACGGTGAGCGGGCGCTAGAGCTTACGCAAACCTTTCGGCCCCAACTTATTCTGCTCGACCTGCTGATGCCGATCATGGGCGGCCTAGGCTTCCTGCAGCACTATAATCTCGACGAGCATCAAGATGTGAAGGTAGTCATCTTCACCAACATGGAGAATTCTCCGGAGGTTAACGAAGCGTATGAGCTCGGCGCTACCCGGTGTATCATAAAATCCTGGACCGCCCCTCAGAACTTGACGAAAGTGGTGGATGAGCTTCTGCAAAAACAGTAGCCGCCTGTTATATCTTTGGCACACCCCAGACAAAAAACTGCATTCTGATACAGCACCGACCTCATCGCAGAGCTAGTGCCGCCTTACGCGCAAATCCCCCCGTTGAGTCAAAAGTGAAGCAGCGGCCATGATGTTGTATTTGTTTTCTTCTGAGGAAGCATACCTACTAATGGTATGCTGACGAAGGAAAATACAGACACAGAGTGGCTGACCTTCGGTTTTGGCTGGCGGGGTTTGTCAGGGTCTTATTTCTCTAGTTTCATTTCTGCTATAGATTGATCGTTCAAAGCGGCATTCAGCTTCTTCACCTTCACGCGGTAAGGTACATGCTTGCCGTAACTGATAACGCCCAGGCGTTTGAGTTTATTGAGCTCGGTTGCAGCTGTCTCGCGGGTGAGTCCTGTCAGGTTGGCGAAGTCCTGGTGCGTCAGATCGATCATGATCTCCACCTCATCTTCCGAGACCTGTCTTCCTTCACTCAGAGCCAGGTAGTGCAGTGTATAGACCAGCTTATCACTGGCGCGTGAATGCTGGAGTGCATTCAGGCGCATCATGCTGCCTAAATAATCAGTGACAAGCCGTTCAAGCTGCGCATAGAGCACGTTGGAATTGCGCTTCAAGAAGTCCACGTAGTCATCGCGCGGGACATGATAAAGTTCAACATCTGTTAGCGCTTCGTAGTAATACAAGGCGCTTGGGGCTTTGTAGAACACCCAGGGTGCTGGGAAAATGTCTTTCTCGGTCTGGAAGCCGACCGGCTTTTCATCGCCGCTGTGGCTCAGATTGTACACCTTTACCATGCCGCTCTTAACTACGCAAGCCGTACGCGGCGCCTCGCCCTGAAAGATAATAATTTCCCCTTTTCGGTATGTCTTTACGATATAGTTCTTCAGAAAGTCACGGAGTAAGGTTGCATTGGCTAGCTGTTCAAGCATGGTGATTCCTAGTGTATATGAATAGTACGATGCCAGAAAGTAGGCAATAAACAAACCACGTGACACGTGTTGTCAACCAAGGAGAAGGCAACGGAGAGGCAGCCGTATCGTACACTACGCTGGTGTTGTATTCGTAGTAGGCCGGTATCCCTGTCAATGTGCACGCCTCCGCTTACGTGTCTGCTGTCAGTATGTCTTGCCGGGGGCTCACTCTACTGTGAACTTTATTACAGACATACTGTGATTAGTCGGCTACACGGCCGACTTACTGCTGTGCGCCGGTGGTAGTAGCCTGGTCGGCACCAAGCACCACGATAAAATTCGCATCGTAGATACTTGCGTAAGGATTAGTCACGGTGGTATGCGTGCCGTACAACTGCTCAAGAACTCTGAGGGTCGCAGGCTTCTTGCCGCCAGATGCGTCGATAATGGTCGTGGTGACCGTTTTTGCGCTGGCGTCACCTATGGCTGCAGTAGCGATATTTTTGGCCGCCAACGATGCCTCAGCTTTGGCCGCTAATCCCGAAGTGCTGGTGCCGTTCAGCACAACCACGGTCGCACTTTCCTTCGCGACCGGATCGCTCGTCATAAGATACCGCACGTAGGCTTGGATTTGGCTGAAATCGTCAAGGCCCGCCGCTGGAATAAGGGCTGATTGGCCAGTTGGTGAACGATAGCTAGCCAGAAGATCCTTGCCATTCGCGTCATTCAGGCCCGCTGACTGGATTTGCTTGTTATCCAAACTCTTGGTGAGATCATACATGCGGCGCACCTCGCTAAGCGTAACATCCGTCTTTACATTCTTGCCCATAGAATCGAACAGTTTGCCCAATGCCACCGGGTTAGCCAAGGTGCCGACAGTCAGGATCCTGTTCTTTAGCGCCAGCATCATCATACGTTGGTGCTCGGTGCGGTCAAAATCTGAGCGCACGAAGCCATACGCTCCGTACGCGTCGCCGCGCGCCCGGGCAAAGTCCAGCGCTTGCTCACCGTTCAGGTGATGGGCTCCATTGGTCAGCCTCACCAGCGGCTCGTGCGTTGACCAGTCAATACTCGGATCATACAAACCGCGCGGGTCGGAGCTCTGGATATCCACGTCGATGCCGCCCACCGCATTCACGCCGTCGCGGAGCGCATTGTAGTCGATGAGCGCGTAGTAGTTGATGGGTATGTGGAAGTTTTGATGGATTACATCTGCAAGCAAGCCCATGCCACCATTCGCATAGCCTGGCGCGCTAAAATTGCCAGCCTGACCATCAACATACGCTTCGTTGATTTTGGCATGACCGTACCCGGGTATTTCCACCCACAAATCACGCGGCACGCTGAGCATGAATGCTGTATTGTGCTTGACGTCCATGCTTATAACCATAATGGAGTCAGTCAGGTTAGCGCCGTTGTGTCCGACATCGTCAGCAGAATTACCCGCCAGCAATATATTGACGCGCCCGGTGTCTTCACCCTTGAGCTTGGCCGTGTTAAGGATACTAAAAACGTTGCCGTGAAAAACTTTCAGCGTGTTAGAAAACAGCTTGCTTGCCACCCAGCCGCCAGCCAACAACATAAGCAGTACAATCACCAAGGCAACTCGCTTTTTCGTGACTACCCGGCGGCGGCCTTTTTTTGCAGCCGGGGCAGGCGCCAGCGGACGAGTCAGCGGCGGCGAAGCGACATTAGCAAGCGTGGCAGACGCCAGCGCCGCGCGCGGACGCTGTACAGGCCCTTGCGGCAAACTGCGCTGCGGCGTTTTTAGTGGCAGCGAAGCGCCGACCACTGGGAAAGTAGGGCGCACCGGCCTGCTGATATCTATGCCCATGCGGGCCCGCTGCGGCGCGCGGGCGGCCGAGCGGAAGCGGTTTTGGGCGTCGTCTGTATCTTTTAGTGGCATGTGGATAGTCCCTAGTATATCGTACTGTCTGAAGCTTAGAGAAGCCTAAATCTTGCGGGCGTACGCCCTAGCAGCACGGCGTAAGATGTAAATATTGCGCGCCAAAACACCTTAAAGCCAGCATGAATACGCCTGCCCATACTACGGCGTAACCGCAACGTTGTAGGAAAGATTGATGAAGCCGGTACCACCGTTAATTCCCGGCCACGTAGCAGTCAGGTTAAAGGTTGTCGTGCCTGTCCCTGGCGAAGCCACCGGGCTCACGATTGCAACTCGGTAGAGCGAGTCGAGCAAACAGTTGCTGTCGCTCGCCGCCGGTTGGTAATATATTGCGGCATCGAGACAGAACGGTACATCCAAAGAAGCTGGCAATGCGCCCGATCTGCTGGCGGCACTCCGTAACAGTTCCACCTGACCCTGCAAAAATTGCAGCGCTTGGGCATGCTCTTCAGAGTCGCGCACGTCTTTCGTGCTGCGGTTCGTTACTATAAATGCACCAACGAGAATAACAGATACCACCGCAAGCGCAACCAGCACCTCGACGATGGTGTCGCCAGCTTGTTCACGCGTTTTATAGGGTGCTATCGTAATTTTCATGGCTTTACAGGCTGCACATGTCGCTTATGATTGTACACTAGTGCCGCGGCCGCTGCCTAGTCAACCGCTCCCTTGAATATCCATAACAAGAAAACGCTGATGCGGTATTTGGGGAGAAATGAGGAAAAAAGAAGCTTAGGCCTCATTAAGGTATTATAATTTCTGATTATATGGCAGAAAAACCACGGCTGTATGTTTTAACCGGTCTACCCTTTGCTGGAAAGACAACTCTGGGAAAAGCAATAGCAAAGAGTAAAAAAATACCAATCGTAGACCTCAGTGACATCATTTGTGAAAAAGGATTGTCTGGAAAAGATATCGCAGGATCACAGTTTGCACAAATGGATGAAGAGGCAGGAAGAAGAGCAAGCGGATATCTACAAAAAAGCACCGATGTTGTTTATGATATTACCCCTTTTACTAAAACAAGACGCGATCGTATTCGAAGTTTAGCCAACGAGAATGAAGCAAGATTCATCCTGATTTTTGTTGACATTCCAAGAGAAGAAACACTTCGAAGATACAGGAAGCAGAACAACAGAAAACATCTTGCTCACGAAAACAATGTTATGTATGTTACGGCACACTTTGAAGCACCCACAGAAGAAGAGCACATCGTATTTCATGCAGGAGAAAACATACATGAGTGGGTTAAAAGTAACGTTAAGGATGCTTAGTGAAATGGGGTGCTTGTCAACGCCCGTCCGCGTCGCAGTGTGCCTGTCTTTCCGCCACAGCAGCCAATGCGTTATACTCGTGCAAGAAGCAGTTGAGAGGAAGCCATGAAAGTTATTATCCAGATTCCATGTCTGAATGAGGAGAAGACGCTCCCGCTGGTACTTGGCAGTATCCCAAAAAAGATCGACGGCGTAGATGAACTGGAAATTCTCGTCATTGACGACGGTTCCACCGACAGAACCATTGCGGTTGCCCGCGCCCATGGCGTCAAGCATATCGTGCGCCATGCGCGAAACCGCGGCTTGGGCACTTCATTCCGGCACGGGGTAGAGCGGGCTCTAGAGCTTGGCGCGGACATTGTCGTCAATACCGACGGCGATAACCAATATCCGCAAAAGCGCATCGCCGATTTAGTGCAACCCATTATCGCCGGTAAGGCCGACATTGTCATTGCCGACCGCCAGACGCATAAGATCGCCCACTTTTCGCCATTTAAGAAATTGCTGCAACGCATTGGCAGCCAAGTCGTAAACATCGCGGCCGGCACTGACCTGCCGGATGCGGCCAGCGGCTTCCGGGCCTATTCGCGCAACTCGTTACTAGAGTTGAATACCGTCACCAGCTTCAGCTACTGCATGGAGACCATTATCCAGGCCGGCAACAAGCGCTTGGCAATTACAAGCATCCCTGTAGACACCAACCGTAAGACGCGCGAGTCACGCCTCTTTAAGTCTACCTGGGAACACGTCCGCAAGTCCGCGATGGCCATCACCCGTGCCTATGTCATGTACCGGCCGCATGTAGTATTCGGCGGTGCCGGTATGCTATTCCTTACCGTGGGTGTCATTCCATTTGCGCGCTTCACCTACCAGACCATCGCCGACAGGTCAGCCAACGGGCACCTCCAGTCGCTCATCGTCGGACTGGTGCTGGTAACTGCAGCGCTCTTGTGCTTTGCATTAACTATTATTGCCGATCTTATCCGCATTAACCGCACGCTGATCGAGCACGAGCTTGAACACGCCAAGAAGTTGCGCTTCCAAAAGTAAGCCCTTAGAGCTGATTAATATCCCCCCGTTACAGTCAGCGCTCAGGAAATAATCTATAATACGATACATGCGGATATTAGTCGTAGAAGATGAGATAAAAATCGCTCAGGCTATCAAACGCGGCCTGGAACTGAAGGGTTACGCGGTGGATACCGTCCATGACGCAGACAGCGGGCTCTCGTATGCCGTCGACCCCGACTACGACCTAGTAATACTTGACCGCATGCTGCCGGGCAGTCTGGACGGCGTAGCGTTGTGCCGGAAGGTACGCGAGGAACGAGTGAGCGTGCCAATCCTGATGCTCACTGCTTTGGGTACGACGCAGGATAAGGTGGAGGGGTTAAACAGCGGTGCCGACGACTACCTGGTAAAGCCGTTCTCTTTCGACGAACTGATTGCCCGAATTCAGGCGCTGCTACGGCGGCCGCCCACGCACACCGGCGCGGTCGTCAAGCTCGCGGACCTATCGGTCGATACCGCCTCGTACAAGGTGCAGCGCGGCGGCGTTGACATCAAGCTCTCCGCTAAGGAGTACGCCTTACTCGAATACCTGCTTCACAGCCAGGGACGGGTCGTTACAAAAGACATGATCATCAACCACGTGTGGGACGAAAACGCGTACGTCTTGCCGAACACCGTTGAGGTATATATCGGCTACCTGCGCAATAAGATTGACCGCGCGTTCCCCGACCGCAAACCGCTGCTACGCACGCTCCGCGGATTCGGTTACAAGCTAGAAGCTGCGGCATGACTGACATCTACCGGTCCGCCACCCTCAAGCTGACTGTCTGGTACCTGGTGCTCGTTATGGCCATCAGCCTGGTATTCAGTGCTGTCGTCTACCATTTCGCGACCGACACACTCGCGAGCGGCTTGGGCAGACAGCAAGCCCGCATTTATCAGGAGTTTCCGGTCTTCAATAACAATCCTTTTTTTGTACACGATAACGATGTCCAGGTCGGCTCGCGCCATATTCTGAGCAATTTGGTCTACTTCAACAGTATCGTGCTGGTAGGTGCGGGCTTTGCGAGCTATTGGCTTGCCAGACGCACTTTGCGCCCGATAGAAGCATCCAACGAACGGCAAAAACGCTTTGTGGCCGATGCCAGCCACGAGCTGCGGACGCCGCTGACCGCTCTAAAGATGGACACAGAAGTGGCGCTGCTGGACCCCCAGACGTCCAAGGCGGCCCTGCGCGCGGCATTGCAGAGCAATCTGGAAGAAGCTGACAAGCTGAGTCTACTCCTCAATAACCTGCTGCGCCTGAGCCAGCTCGAGTCCAACGGCGTGCGCCACAAATTTACCTCCTTGCCGGCCGTCCCGCTGGCGAAGCAGGCCGTGACAGAGGTCAAGCAGCGGGCAGATGCCAAGCACGTCCTTATTGATAACAAGGTGAGCAACGGGAACATATACGGCGACCGCGACAGCTTAGTGCAGCTGCTAGTTATATTGCTGGATAACGCCATAAAGTACAGCCCTGAACATTCAAGCGTTACGCTTAGTTCAGGACAACAGGACGAGGCCGTGACTATCGTGGTTAGCGACCGCGGTATCGGCATCGAACCAGCGGCACTCACCCATGTATTCGACCGCTTCTACCGGGCAGACAAAGCACGAACCGGTAATGATGGCTACGGCCTGGGGCTTTCTATCGCCAAACAAATCGCCGATATCCACCACGGCACCATTACCCTTACCAGCCGCGTTGGCAAGGGCACCAGAGCAACACTCAGCCTGCCCGCAACCTTTGCAACGGCCGTGCAGAGCAGTTAAGACCTCTTGCAGAATAAGCCGCGGATTTATTTTGCAAGAGGTCTTTAGGAGCTTTTGCGTGCAAGCCGATACGAGCCGACACCAACGCCTGAGAGCGCAACCGCCAGATACATCAGCCCCGTTATGCACGATGACAGTAACGGTGAATGGGTGCTGATGACGAGATAGGTACCAGTCGCAAGCGTCAGCGCGATACCAGCCGCGCTCAGCTTGAGCTTGCGCTCTGAAGGCCAGAACGCCAGTACCGTCGTCATAGCCATACTTGAAAGGGCGATGACAATGTGCGCAATAAGAATCATGCCCCGTATTATACACAGATATTACGCGTTTGAGTGCAGTTCGGGATGAAAAGCGAGCACCGCAAGTGAGCCGTACTATGGTACGACGAACGCGGAGCGGAGTTTTTCGCCCGAAATGCGCCAAACGCGTAATATCTGCTTATGGAAGCAGCGGCCCAACAGCAATCAGCAGGGAATACAACAGAATAACTTTGAGAGAAGCGTGAAACATCTGGCGCGCCCATGCGTCGCTGGAGGTTCCATTTTCGGCACGTATGCCGCGCACCGCAATCAGTAGCCAGTACGCGCCAATGGCTGCCATGCATCCAGCATAAACATATCCTGTATAACCAAACACTGTCAGCAGCAACGCGGCCAGCACAAAAAGAATTGTATAGATTACGATCCACCGTTTGGCATAGGCTACACCTTTTACAACAGTAATGACCGGAACATTGGCTGCTTTATACTCAAGCCGGCGATACACGGCGATCGAATAGAATTCTGGAAACTGCCAGAAGAAGAGCGCCAGAAAGACCAGGACGGCACCGGCGTCGATGTGGCCGCTCGCAGCGGCATAACCGGCAAGAACTGGCGTAGCTCCGGATATACTGCCTACAAACGTGCCGTGGATCGATCGCCGCTTTGCCAGCACGCCGTACAGCCAGACGTACACAACAAAGCCAAACAAGCCTATGCCAAACACCAGCCAGTTTGTCCATATGGCCAAAATGCTGGCCCCTAAAAGGCCAGCTATGATAGCAACCGCCAGCGCATACCTGGGCTTAATACTGCCATTTGCGACCGCACGCTGCTTCGTACGGGCCATAATGCGGTCGATGTCCTGGTCAAGTACGTTATTGAGCGTGCAAGCAGAAGCGATGATCAGTGTCATGCCGGCGATCGTTGCTATAAACAGCCATGGATCAAAGAACCGCATCGAACTACTCGCCAAGCAAAACCCGGCTGCGCCTGTAATAACATTACCGAACAACACGCTGGGCTTCGTAAGCGTTGCATAGCGCTGAATTGTTGCTCGGTACGTCCTGGAACTCACTGTTGGGTCTGGAGCCCTTCTTTTACCGTCTCGAATTTGAGATAACCAAGATAATCACCTAGCCTCATGCCGGACACATCCAATGCCACTTGTAGGTCATCTCGGACTTGTGTAGACGCAATATTATTAAGAACGCAGACTCTTAACCTGTCGCCGTCTTGTGCTGTGGATGTCACATAATTAATCGTTAGAATGTAGCTCTTATCCCTCAAACTGTTACGTAATTTATCTACGAATAATCTAGGATCGTTGACCCCAGTTGGGGGCTTGAAACTCAACCATGTGCTTTTTTGAGCCTTAAGGTTCAATTCGTTCGAAGACATTCTGGTCCCTCACTGTTTATAACACCTATTTTATACTACTTTAAACAGGAATAGACATTGAAACGGCTGCTTGCATTCGCATCCCTCGTCCTCTGTGCCAAACATGGTAATGCAGATTGCTTACACTATACCATCCCACCGAGCTGAGTACCTGCTAAGCTAACAAAAGTGCAGTTGATGAACGCTTATGCATTTGCACACCCAGTGCCAAGGCGTACTATTGAGGTATGATATTACTTAGGCCTCCAGCGCCAATCCGAGGACGCTGAAGGATTCGTGTGATGAGAGCCAGCCGCTTGAGCATAGATATATGAATAAGCTGATTTCTATTGCCAGAAAAATTCCGATCATCACGCTACTGATGCCGCTGTTTGCCTGTCTGGCTGTTTTATTTGCCTTACTTATCAAACACGGCAATATGCAGCTGCTTGAGCCTGCGGGTTACATTGCCAATATCCAAAGCCGGATCTTATGGGGTGCGATCATCTTCGCTGGCATTATTGGCAGCCTTATCATTAGTTCCTTCTTTTTCGTAGTATTCCGTTACAAAGAAGGCAAGCGTGCAAAGTACGACCCGGAGTGGACTGCGGGTAAAAGATTACAGTTGGCCGGCTGGGGTGTCCCGCTGATCGCGATCGTAGCACTATCCGTCATGGTCTGGGTGACGGCGCACCAGGTCGATCCGTACCGGCCAATCAGCGCCTCGACAGCACCCGTGACGATTCAGGTGGTGGCATTGCGCTATAAGTGGCTGTTTATCTATCCCTACGAACGGATCGCGACCGTGAATTTCATGGAAATTCCCGTCGGAACACCAATTGCGCTCCAGCTGACCGCCGACGCGCCGATGAACTCCTTTTGGATTCCGCGTCTCAGCGGCCAGGTGTATGCTATGACTGGTATGGTAACACAGCTTCATATTGAAGCCGACAAGTCAGGCGCCTACGCCGGCAGCCCCGCTGAGATCAGTGGTGCCGATTTTGCTGGCATGAACTTTACCGTCAAGGCGGTTTCCGCCCGTGATTATTCGGCATGGAAAATCGCCGCCGGTCATACAGCTCATTCGCTCGATTACGCAGCATATACCCGGCTCGCCAAGCCGAGCAGCTATAACCAGACAGCGCTCTACACGGTGCCTAACCCGAATCTCTTCCAGCTCATCGTTATGCAATTTATGGTTCCCGGCGGCTTGAATTCATCGCCGGCAAATGTACAAAGTGAGGCATTGTGATAAAAGAATTATTGCTTGGCAAACTAAATTGGAGCGATCTGCCGCATGAGTGGTTTACTATCGGCGGCACCGGTTCTTTGATTGCAATGGGCATTTTTGGCTTCGCGGCAATAACGTACTTGAAACGCTGGAAGTGGCTGTGGAAGGAATGGCTGACGTCGACCGACCCGAAACGCATCGGCATTATGTACATGATTGTGGCCGCGCTGATGCTTTTCCGCGGCGCGCTCGATGCCATTATGATGTGGGTCCAGCAGTCTCTCTCGGTTGGGGCGTCGCATGGTTACTTAACCGGTCCACACTTCCAGCAAATCTTTACGGCGCATGGCGACATCATGGTCTTTTTCGCCACCATGGGCTTTTTAGTCGGGCTCATGAATCTCGTCGTGCCGCTGCAGATTGGTGCCCGCGATCTGGCCAGCCCGCTGTTAAATACGCTAGGGTTCTGGCTGTTCGTTGCCGGCGCAATCCTTATGAATGTGTTCTTCGTTTTCGGCGGAGAGTTCGCAGCCGCCGGCTGGCTGTCACAAACTCCGCTGTCGGAGCTCCAGTTTAGCCCGGGTGTCGGCGTCGACTACTGGATCTGGAGCCTGCAGATCTCCGGCTTGGGGTCACTCATGGCCGGCATCAACTTTTTGGCGACGATTATCAAGATGCGCGCGCCCGGCATGACATTACTCCGTATGCCACCGTTCACCTGGGCGACGCTGTGCAGCAGCGTGCTGATTATTACGGCCTTTCCGATACTAACGATCGATATCTTCATGCTCTCGCTCGATCGGTACCTTGGCATGCACTTTTTCACGACCGGCGCGGGCGGCAACCCGATGATGTATATCAACCTGGTATGGATGTGGGGGCATCCGGAAGTCTACATCCTGATTATTCCGGCTTACGGTGTCTATTCGGAAATTGTAGCGACCTTCAGTCGTAAAAAACTGTCTGGCTACACATCGAATATCATTGGCCTTATCCTCGTAGCCGTCATCTCGCAAATGGTCTGGCTGCATCACTTCTTTACCATGGGCGCCGGCGCCGACGTAAACGCCGTCTTTGGCATTTCAACAGAGTTTATCACTATTCCCACAGCCATTTTGCTCTTCAGCTGGATCATGACGATGTACCGCGGCCGCATCCGGCTCAAGACGCCCATGTACTGGTTTTTGGGGTTCATTGGCACGTTCACATTCGGCGGCATTGCCGGCATGGTGTTAGCCACACCCGCAGCCGATTTCCAGCTGCACAACTCGCTCTTTTTGGTGGCGCACTTCCATACCATGATCGTTGGTGGTGCTTTGTTCGGGATATTTGCCGCCATCACGTACTGGTTCCCAAAATTCATGGGCTTTAAACTGAACGAAACGCTGGGCAAGTATGCGTTCGTACTGTGGCTGACCGGCTTTTTCCTGTCTTTCGTTCCGTTGTATATCCTCGGCTTTATGGGAGCTACGCGGCGGCTCGACCACTATACCAACCCAACCTGGCAGCCGCTGTTCATCGTTTCGGCCATTGGCTTTATGGTGCTGCTTGTCGGTGCTATGGTGCAAGTTCTACAGGTTATTGTCAGCATCTGGCAGCGCCGTCGTAACCGCGACACGACTGGCGACCCCTGGGACGGACGGACGCTTGAATGGTCCACGCCGTCGCCTGTACCGTTCTACAACTTCGCAACTATTCCCGAAGTCCATAGCCGTGATGCCTTTTGGGAAATGAAACAAGCCGGAAAGCCGGCACCAAAGCGCTATGAGGATATTGAGCTGCCGAAGAATACGCCCTTTGGCATCTATATTGCAGTGGGCGCCTTCATATTCGGCTTTGCGATGGTTTGGCATATGTTCCTGCTGGCAGCCGTCGCCGCCGTTGGTATCCTCGTCTGTATAATCATCCGGACGTTTGATGAAGAGACCGAGTACGTGCTACCAGCAAGCAAGGTTAAGGAGCTGGAAGCGGCCAGGGAAGGCCTATGACAGAGGCAGCGGAACGAACAGAAGAACGAGCCAGCAAGACCTACTTCCTCTTCTGGATATACCTGATGACCGACCTCATCATGTTCGCCGGCTTGTTTGCGGCGTTTGCGGTCCTGAGGGGCAGCACATTCGGCGGACCAAGCGAAAAAGAGATATACCGATTGCCCCTAGTGCTAGCTGAGACGTTT
>JBGPNM010000012.1:0-25808 GCA_041487535.1 Candidatus Saccharimonadia bacterium | reverse complement strand
GGTTACTTCGAGAAACGAACAATACAGATCGCGAGAACACTTTGACCGAGACATGTTTGTTTTTCCCTTTGCTGACAAAAAAGCAGAGCTAACGCTCTGCTTTCATGCTAGCAAAGTGAGGGTAGAAGTGCGAAATGCGTGATTATGCAAAGAGCCTGATGTTCGTGGCCTTTGCTACTGTTCCCAGAGGACACGATGGTTCATGCGTAGTAAAAAACTACAGTTTAAGCGAAAAGCATAACCTCGACAGCAGTTGTATTTTATACTGCTATAATTTTTATATGGAGCTTATTGCAGTGCGCCATGTAGTCACGCCTCTTAACGAGGAACGGCGTATCAATGGTGTGGTAGATGAAGAGATTTCTGAGACTGGCCGGAAACAAATACCCGGCTTAATAACCCAACTAGGTATGTACGCATTTGATGTCATATACAGCTCACCGTTAAAACGGGCCAGAGAGACAGCCGAACCGATAGCAACGCACTATAATGTACCGCTCCGTAAGGATGAACGTATTACTGAGATTAACTTCGGTAGTTTCGCTGGCAAAAGCTGGGAGTCAACCGTCCCGTATTTCGGCGTGAATTCATCTGGTGTAATCAATACGTTCGCCTATGATCTTCGACCGTTTGGCGGTGAATTTGCACCAGAAACTAAAGCACGCGTGCAAAGCTTTCTCGATGATATCAGAAAGCGGCCAGAAAGTCCGCTTGTAGTATGCCACGGTGGTATCCTGCGTTGGATCTATTATCTGTGCACGTGTGAGCCTGCAATCAAAATACCCAACGCGAGTGTACACAGGTTTATGCTGTAATGGTTATGAAGAAACCGTGAGCAGTTTCTTGGTTTTCTTGTTTATCGCGCGCTGGCGAATGGCTGGGGTCTGTTTTGAACTGCACACGGTATCAGACTCGAGGCTATCAGTTATATAGAGCACCTTCTTGGCCTCGGGGTTTTCGTTGTCAATCTCGATATCGAACAGGCCACGCACATTGCTCTCATAGAGCAAACGGCTGGGTTCGTATACGATTGAGTTAAGCTCCGCCTGCTCCTCTGGATTCCTACGCCTTATCAGCAAATTATCGCTATCCATCATGCGTCGCCAACGTTCTGCTGGTGAGGCCTCAAGGTGAACGATATAGTCGGCGAAGTGCCTGATGGCATTATTGATAATGAACGGTCCTTCTACTATTAGTATATTTCGTGCGTTGGGTTGCGTGGTTATTGGCTTCATCTCTTGCTTTTCGGCTTGTCCATGGATGTAGGCATGCTCTAAGGAGATAGCCTCTTCGCCATGCAGGTATTTACTAAGAACCTCGGCAAGCTTTTTCCAACTAAACCAATTCGAATTATTGAGCCACGCCTCATATGCAACCTGTTTCAATACGTCACGCGCTTCCCGAGGAAGTAGGAAATAATCAGAGTCAAGCACGCCACTAACCTGTATGCCTTGTGATTCGAATTGCTGCTTTAATTTGCGTGCGAACGTCGATGTGCCGGCACGCGTCGGCCCGTCGATGAATACTATAGACTTCGCTTTATAAGCCAGAATGTTTGTACACTCGCGGACTACTGTATCTAGTGCCGTCAGGCAAGGCCGGCCCTGTACTGCACGGCACCTATTTTCTATGTTCAGGGCCATGGTGCTTGCATTCAGTTGGTTGAGTTTATAGAAATACGGCGCATCGCCACCGCCCGGCGTGGTATGAGTTATCCCGTAGCTTGCGCCGTTCGTGTTTGCGAATTCGGATAGTACAGTGGGGTGGGCATCTATAGCTGTAAAGATTGGCTTGGCTGGATCTGCCATAGTGCGTCTCACTTCTGGAGAAAGTTTGCCAAACAGGGAGGGAGAGAAACAATTTACGACATTTAGCCGGATACCTTTACGATTGAGCTTTTCTGCAACCGCGCGTGCTACAGCAACCAACGTGCCGGTTGCTATAATCGTCGCATCGTATACAATGCCAGGTGTAATGCTATATGCACCACGCGTCACCCACTCAAGGTTGTTTGTATCGTCGAACGGGCAAACGTTTTCTAGCGGTTGCCGAGTTAGGCGAATATAGTACGGACCTTCGGGGTGCAGCAGCGCGTAGCTCATAAGACTGCTTGCTTCCTTTAGATCGGCCGGCTCGAAATATATGATTTCTTCAAAGGTGCGAAGCGCCGCAGGAGCTGCCATAGAATGGTGTGTAGCCCCGTCTTTGCCTAGGCCGACCCCAGAGTGAGTTGTCATCAGAATGACCGGTAGTTTTGGGATGACAACCGTATTCTTTACCTCACGCAAAGTGCCTAGAAGAAAATCGTCAAACATAGACACTACAGGAATATACCCAACACTAGCCAGGCCGGCCGCAACGGATACACTGCCCACTTCCTTAATGCCCATATGAACAAAATTCATCTTGTCCGTCATGCGGGTAGACTCCTCGACATCAGGACAAACAGGGATAATGCACGGATTCTTTGTAACCCAATGTTCCAAGGCGTATCCTACGTCACGCGTTGCTGCGGCCCCGGCTGCCAGTTGGAAATCAGGAGCTGTAGGTACGGGAGTGGATTGTTCCTCAATATCTTCAGCAATGTGCGGGCGATAAGAAGAGAGGTCAATATCTGTCAAAAGGGGTAACGCATCGGCGGGCAAGGTAAACGAATGGCTCTGCAACATTCCTGCCGTCGCCGATCCGTGGCCTTTTTCGGTTCGTGCCAGCAGCACATTCGGCCTGCCATTTCCAAAGCTCATGGATTTGTATGCATGCGCTAGCTCATCAAGGTTATGGCCAGCCGCTTCGCAAACGTTCCAGCCGAATCCCTCCCATTTTGCTCGTGTAGCCGTATTGCTTACTGGATTGCAATAGCCCAAGCCGTTCATATCAATGGTAACAATGATGTTGTCCAATTTTTGCTTGACTATAAAATCGGCCGCTTCCCAGACTGGTCCTAGGTCAGATTCGCCGTCCCCAAGGAGTACAAATACGCGGGCTTTGCTGCCGCGGCGCTTAAGGCCGAGCGCCATGCCCGCCGCGACGCCCAATCCCTCGCCCAAAGCGCCTGAGGTGCAGTCGATACCGGGTATCGCGATATTGTCAGGATGCCTGCCGACAACGGCGCCATCTTTACCCATAGTGCGAAGCACCTCTGTGCGACCGCCAATACTCCGGAAGAATCCCATCGCGGCCAGCACCACATAGAGCGCCGGACCGGCATGTCCTTTTGAGAGAATAAACCTATCTCGCTCACTCCACGTGGGACGCTCTACTGAATAGCGGAGTATTTCCTGCGTATACAAAGCTGTTATGATCTCTAGACATGATAGGGAAGAGCCCAGATGCGTGTTTAAAGCTAAAATGTTATTCCGTAGTACAGCTAGTTTACGTTCCATGTAACTTTCTTCATTGACAAATAAGCCAGTATGAATGCGGTTCTGTCAAACGCTAACTATAGCACTATCATTGGAAAGCGCAAGGTTGTTTCTAGCGCGGGTTTTTACAGTCGCTCAAATAGCTGGGATAGAAGATTCCGACTACAGAATATTTAACTTTTTGTCTTTTTTACATGGCTGGGTATATGTCCCTCGTTGGGAACCCCTTTTCGGAAATTTCGTTAAGCTAGCGCACAAGCTCGAAGAACTAGGCTTTCGATACAGCCATGGGGAAGTTACTGTTGTTGATATCATAGGTGCTAAATTGTGTAGTTAAGAGCGGTCGCTGTCGGGACTTGCTACAATGAAACCATACTTTCGGAGTCCATATGCTAAACCCATATATAATTGTTAAAGAACATTCGACTGCCGGCAAAGGCTTGTTCTCGACTCATTTCATCAAGAAAGGTGAGCTTGTTTGGCAGTTAGACAGCAAAGAACAACAGCTAACTTACGAGCAGCTTCAACAATTACCAAAAGCAGAGCGTTCTTTGGCGTTTCAATTCGGAAATCGATACATCATTTGCCGTGACGACTCGCAATATATGAATCATAGCTGCGACCCAAATGTATGGTGGTCGTCAGACAGCTCACTAGAAGCAAGGAGAGACATTCAGGCCGGAGATGAGATTACCTACGATTACGTGACGGCTGATATTTCCCCTAACTGGACAGCGTCTTGGCAATGCAATTGTGGCTCGCCAATCTGCAGACGCACCATTTCGAGTAACGACTTCAAAGATAAACAATGGCAAGAGCGATATAACGGCCATCTGCCATCATGGGTGCAAAAGGCCATCTCAGAAACAGAATCTCAAGAGCAGTGAAGTTGACAGAAGTATCCAATCATGGCTGGGGATAAGGGATTCGAACCCCACTAATGGTGACGAACTATATTAGGTTAGGCATTGACACCAGGGTCTGCACGCGCATTTGTGCCTATTGACTAAAGGCTTACGTTGTTTTAGTATAGTCATATGTTGAAATTTACTAGCCAGCATCATCTGCATATATTGCCGGAGCGACTCGGTTAGTTAGCTATTGTCTAAAGAATAAACGCCGGAGATCGCCTCCGGCGTTTATTTGTTGTGATACTAAATAAGGAGTTAGCATGAGTTTGAGCCAAGAAGTTGTTGAGCAATATAAACGGGCCAGCCTGGTATTGCTCTCTAAAGGGAGAAACCGGGCGCGCGTAACAGAGTTGCTTACAGAAAGCGAGATAGAAGTTCCGGAATTTATCGGGAGGTGTCTTCATTGCAAAAGTTCCAGGCAAAACATTCGTACTTATGCCCGATAAGGACATGCCGGAGTATCTTGCAAATTCAGGAGATGCTACTTGTATCGGCATTATCGGCTCGGATACGTTTGACGAACTAGATGTATGTTTACAAGGGCGGCTTGCATGCCGCGAAGTCGCTACAACCGGCCTGCGTTTAGCGCTGGCGGCTAGGAAAGAACGGGCGGGCGCAGTGTCTGCCAAGATTCTGCGCGGTGAGCAGCTGCTGATCGCAACCAGCTACCGGCGGCTTATCGGACGGTGCGAGGAGGCTGTAGGTGCCCGGTTGCGCGTTTCCGCGACACTTCGCGGTTCGGTTGAAGCAGCGCCAGAACTATATCCGGATATTGACGGCATCATCGATATTGTCGACAGTGGTGAAACTATCAAGCAGAATGATCTGGCCGTGGTCGCAGATGGCCTTGTACCGGTCACTCTGGCTGCTATTTGGCGGGTAAGCAGCTAGGAATTTACATGCACATCTAATAGAATGGAGCTAACTATGGCACTATCAACCCAACCCTACAAGGGTGCGCGGGACTTTTACCCGGAAGACAAACGGATCCAGAGCTATTTGTTTAGCAAACTGCGGGAAACGGTGGAGCGCTTTGGCTACGAAGAGTATGATGCGCCGATTCTGGAGCCGCTGGAACTCTACCTTTCCAAGACGAGCGAGGAAATTGTCAGCGAACAAACGTACACGTTCGAGGACCGTGGCGGCCGCAAGGTCGCTATCCGTCCGGAAATGACGCCGACCGTCAGCCGTATGGTAGCGGGTCGTCGGCAGGAGCTGGCGTACCCGGTGCGGTGGTACAGCATTCCTAACTTGTGGCGCTACGAACGGCCACAGCGGGGGCGATTGCGTGAGCACTGGCAACTCAATGTGGACATCTTCGGCGTAGAAGGTATTGCGGCTGACCAGGAAATAGTGATGGTGGCGGATGCTATCTTCAAGAGGTTTGGCGCCAAGCGAGACATGTACACGATTAAGCTAAACAGCCGCAAATTCATCAATTATGTGCTGCAGGAATATCTGGGGCTGAGTGCCGTTCAGACGTCCAGCATGTGCCGGCTGATCGACCATATGCATAAGGTGGACCGGGCAGACTTTATGGTCCAGGCGGATGCCGTCTGTCACCCGTCCCAGCGCGAAGAAGGAGTGGTAGAAAAACTGCTGGACGTACTGGCGGCCAAGCGTTTTACCGCGTTGCCGCAGGCGGTGCAAAATCACCCGGCGCTCTTTGAGCTACGGCAAATGCTGGACTTACTGGCGGCTTCCGGCATTACCAATGCCGAGTTTGACGTCACGCTGATGCGCGGATTCGATTACTACACCGACATAGTGTTTGAGATATTCGATACTCACCCGGAAAATAACCGTTCCATGATGGGCGGCGGTAGATATGACGGCTTGGTCGGTTTGTTCGGCGTGGAACCGGTGCCGACGGTTGGCTTTGGCTTCGGCGACATCACGCTTGCCAATTTCCTTACCGTGCACAACCTGATGCCGCTGCTGCCGACCGGCACTGACCTCTACGCCGTCATCGCGGGCGACGTGTTGCAGCCGGCACTAAAGCCAATTGCCGAAATTCGCAGCCACGGCGTGCGGGTGGCGGTAGACATTACCGGCCGTAAGCTGGACAAGCAATTTGCAACGGCTGCCAAAAAAGGGATCCGCTACGCGCTGATTATCGGGGATGCCGAGCTGTCCGACGGGCGCTACACGCTGAAGAACTTGCTGACAGGAGCCGAAGAAAAACACAGCATCGCGCGCATTGTCAGCATTGTCGAAGATTTCCGTCAGCCCAGTGGCAAGGCCGACGCCGAGTTATAACCAGCTATAACAGATAGCCTCACGCTGGCCAAATACCGTGTGTCCTGGTACACTAACGCACTATGCAGACAAAACGAGAGCAACTGAACCCGACAACGGTCAAACTAACCATTATTGCCGATCATGCCGAGCTTGCGGACGCCAAGCAGGAAGTGCTGCGCCGGCTGAGCAAGCAGGCGAAGCTGCCGGGGTTCCGTCCCGGGAAGGCCCCGCTGGCCATGGTAGAGCGTAGTGCCGACTCGAACTTGCTTCAGTCAGACGTCTTGGACACGGTAATGAACCGCTTGTACGGTGCGGCGCTTGATACCGAGAAGCTCCGCCCGGTGCAGCAGCCGAAGGTCACCCTGCAGAAATTCGTGCCCTTTACGCTGCTGGAGTTTGTCGCCGAGGTGACGACTATTGGTGTCGTGACGCTGCCGGACTACAGGAAGTTCAAACTTGCCCAAAAGCCAGTAGAAGTAACAGAGAAAAAAGTAGACGAGGTAGTGCGCGATCTGCAGCGCCGCGCCGCCGATAAGCACGAAGTCGAACGCGCCGCCAAAGACGGCGACGAGGCGGTGATTGACTTTGTCGGCAAAGACGCCAAGACCAGCGAAGCGGTGCGTGGTGCCGACGGCAAGGGCTATCCGCTGCTTCTGGGCAGCGATACCTTTATCCCCGGCTTCGAGGCGAACCTTATCGGCCTGAAGCCTGGCGGCCAAAAGACGTTTACGCTGACGTTCCCCGGCGATTACGGTGTAGCTGCCCTCAAGAATCGGAAAATAACGTTCGATGTGATCGTAACAAAGGTGCACGAGCTTACCGAACCTAAAGCCGACGACGCCTTTGCTGCCAAAGCCGGCCCATTCAAGACTATCGAGGCGCTGCGTGCGGATATCCACAGGCAACTGGTGTCGGAAATGCAAGCGCAGGCTGACCGGCAGTATCAGAATGAATTGGTAGACAAGCTGGCTGCTGGTACAACGGCGGCTATTCCCGATGTGCTCGTCGACGAGGAGGTGCAGCAAGCCGAGCAAGAGGTGCGGCGTAACCTTTCGTATCGCGGACAGACCTGGCAGGAATACCTGGATGAGCTCGGCCAGGACGAAGCTGCCTACCGGCTGACGTTACGCCAGTCCGCAGAGCAACGCATAAAGGCCGGATTGGCGCTGACTGAAGTAGCTGAGCGCGAGGGCATTATAGTTACGCCCGAGGAATTCAAGATACGCATGCAGCTGCTGAAGGGTCAGTACAACGACTCTGCCATGAAAGCCGAGCTAGAAAAGCCTGAAAACGCTCGCACCGTCATGTCCGGCATGCTCACCGAAAAAACTATCGCCAAGCTGGTGCAGTATGCTGCCGGTAAAGATTCAACGTCAATCAAAGCATAATTCATATGACTGCTAATAGGCGCAACGGGCCGGAAAAAGACGGCGGACCTGAAACTATATCACTACGTTTGAATCAGCGCCTTGGTGAGTCACCATTCTTGCCGAAATACGTTCGGCAGCCTTGGCCCGATATTCCGAGTGTTGAATCAATGGTATCGCTGGATTGTTCCGAACTCGGAATAGCTGCTCCTTTAGACATAGGCGTGAGTCTGCGGCCCGTCCTGGAGCATAAAATAAGCGCTCTAACGTTTCCTGACACGCGAATAGGCTATGAGCCTTCCCGGGAGGACTATGAAAGCGCAGCTGTACGGCAACAGAAGCTGGAGCGCATTGGCAGCGAGCGTCTTTATGATTCGACTGAAGATATGCTGCTGCTCACTATAGAGGCTGACACAGAAGCGCTGGTTAAGGCGGGAATAATTGAACCGCGCAAAAATCGGCGAGCTATGGACCCCTTGCCCAAATTAAACCTAGACTACCGTCCAACTGACCTTTTGCCGCTGGTTCAGCGACTTCAAGCCGTTGTGTTTATTGAGGGCATCGGCCCAATGGTAGCGTCCTACAGTGATTTTTATCTTAATCTTTGCATGTTACGGTTCAATCATTTTTATCATGCAGACCTCGGCCCTCCGACCCCGGTGAAACTTCCGACAGATATTACAACTCGCGACGGCTGGGGAATTGTAGTCGCAGATCCGACGACTATTACTGACATCAGCTTTTTCCTGCCAGTACCGCTCGAAACTTGAAGACAGTAAAAAGATGGAGGTATGCTAGCACTCTTGACTCGTGAGTGCTAATTCGATTATTATATATTGCATGAACGATTTCCCCCGAAGCCAAGTATTGGTGCCAACAGTAATCGAAAATGAGGGCCGGTACGAACGTGCCTACGACATTTATTCCCGCCTGTTGAAGGATCGCATCATCTTCCTTGGCACCGACGTCAACGAAACTACAGCTAACCTTATCGTGGCACAATTGCTCTTTTTGCAAGCCCAGGATGCCAAGAAAGACATTTTCTTCTACATTAATAGCCCTGGCGGCAGTGTATACGACGCCCTAGCCATATACGACACGATGGAATATGTGACGAATGACATTCAGACAGTTGGTATTGGTGTCCAAGCATCAGCTGCCGCGTTCTTGCTTAGCTCAGGGAAGAAGGGTAAGCGCTTTATCTTACCGAATGCTACGGTTATGATTCACCAGCCTTCCAGCGGCACCCGCGGCAAAGTGACGGACATGGAGATTGACCTGAAAGAGTCATTGCGTATCAAGTACCGTATGAACGAGATTATGGCCAAAAACACTGGCCAAAAAGTCGAGAAAATCAAAGACGACATGGAGCGCGACTACTGGATGACTGCCGACGATGCTAAAAAATACGGCATTGTCGATGCCATTATTACCACCCCGCCGAAGACTTCCTAAACACGGGGGCGCAGACGGTCATCTATAGTGTCGTAAGGCTCAAATGTCAGACATAATCAAAGTTCCGTACACGCATTTCGATGGTCAGCAAGGCTATGGTACTAGCCGCGACCTAGCTCAACAGACGCAGGAAACAATACGCTCCAATCCTTATTTATTCGAGGTTCGCAATATGCCTGGCGCCTGGAGAAGGTATGGAGCGGATAATGTGAGTCTGGACGACGCTACCCGGCGAATAGAAAAAGGCCAGCGAGATCACCTGTTGCAAGATCCTGAGCACTATGCGTTGTTAGATGAAGAATCAGGCGAGTACCAAGGGGCGGCATCGCTGTACCCACCGCACCTTGATCAAGAGCCGGACTACCCAGCACGACTGCCATTATATCGGTTGCGTCTTTCGTTACCACCGGGTTTCGCAAAAGGGATTCTCCGTAAGGGGTACTCCGGGCTCAAGTTTAACGTCCATGCATGGGTTAAGGGCGATCCGAACGATCCTGAAGTAATCAAGCACTTAGGCAAGGCGTACAGCCTGTTAGGCGAAAGGGCTATCCGGCTTGCAGCGGGTAAACCTATCAAGAATACGATTTGGACGGTTGAGCCCATCCGTTCACCGGCTGGGGTCCATGCCGCCATTGGCATGAGTGGTCTGCAACCGTATGAGGAAGGGCGATTTGATGATGGTGAAAGTCATCAAACTCCTCCTTTGGCAAGGCTTTACACCAATGTCGGCCGTTTAGCATTGTGATGTATTGACATTTACTGCGCGGTCGTGCAGAATTAAATACCAAGAAGCAGTGTACGCTGTGGCAACATGTATTATGAACAGAGCGGTTTCACATCCACGCGTAGTGTCCTTCGCCACAAAAATCAATCTTAAAACGTCAGCATCAACAATATTTTAAGACAAGGCAGCACAGAATAATCTTGCATGAGATTCCGTCACCAGGGCTCCAATATTCTTGAGACGGTTCATTATAGTGCAGGTGGTTTACGTGTTTGCCAATGAAAGGGGTTAGGAACGCGTATGGCAAAAAGCGGCGGTAATGTGGCAACGACAAAGGGGCGGCGCACATTCTTTACGCAGGGGTACGATGGCATTGACTTACCGAACCTGGTGAGCCATCAGAACACGTCGTTCCAGTGGTTTGTAGATGAGGGCCTGGGCGAGTTATTGGCGGAAATCAGCCCGATTGACGATTATACCGGCGCTAAGCTCAGCCTGAATTTCAAGCACTACCATTTTGGTAACTCCAAGCTCACCGAGGCAGAAGCGCGCGACAACAACGTTTCCTACGAAGTCCCGCTGATGGCGCAGGTGGAGCTTATTAATAAGGTGACGGGTGAAGTTAAGGAACAGGAAATCTACCTGGGTGATTACCCTTGGATGACCGAACGGGGTACGTTCGTCATCAACGGTGCGGAGCGTGTCGTCGTCAACCAGCTGATCCGTTCGGCCGGCGTGTTCTTTTCTGCAGAACAACATACGTCGGGTATGCTGTACGGTGCCAAAGTGATTCCGGGGCGGGGAGCCTGGCTGGAATTCGAAACTTCCACGAGCGGCGCGCTGTACGTAAAAGTCGACCGCATGCGCAAGATGCCGGTGACGACCTTGCTGCGGGCGCTTGGCGTTACCGAAGCCCGCATACGCGATGCTTTCAAGCATGTTGATACCGGCAAGGTGAGCTATATAAACGCCACCTTAGAGAAAGACACCGCGCGGGGCCAAAACAACGCGCTTATCGAAGTCTATCGCCGCCTGCGGCCTGGCGACCTGGCGACTGTGGAGAACGCCCGGAGCCTGGTCGAGAACATGTTTTATAACTTTAAGCGTTTCGATTTTTCCAGAGTCGGCCGTTACAAGATCAACAAGCGGCTGAACCTTGACGTGCCGAATACGATTGAAAACCGCGTGATGCGCATCGAGGATCTGGAGGCGATCATCGCCGAAATTATCCGGCTCAATAATACTCTGGAGCCGGCCGACGATATCGATAGCTTGGCCAACCGCCGGGTAAAGATGGTCGGCGAGCTGGTGCAGCGGCAGTTCCGCATCGGCCTGCTGCGCATGGCGCGCAACACTCAAGACCGCATGTCTATGAGCGACATCGAGACGGTTCAGCCGGGCCAGCTGATCAATGCGCGTCCGGTGGTCGCTGCGGTGCGCGAATTCTTTGCCAGCTCCCAGCTGTCGCAGTTTATGGATCAGGTTAACCCGCTGAGCGAGCTCGCCCACAAGCGGCGCTTAAGCTCTATGGGGCCAGGCGGCCTCAGCCGCGAACGCGCTGGCTTTGACGTGCGCGACGCCCACGCGACCCACTACGGCCGAATTTGTGCCGTGGAGACGCCGGAAGGTGCCAACATCGGCCTGGTGCTTAATCTTGCCAACTATGCCCGCGTGAACGACTACGGTTTTGTGGAAACACCGTACCGCAAGGTCGTCAATGCCGTTGCAGCCAAGGATCTGGCGGGTCATTTCGCCCGCGTTAACCTGGAAGACGAAGCCGGCAAGGTTATCGTCAAGACTGGTGATACTATCACTGCTGATGCGGCCGCCAAACTTGCCAAGGTGAAGCATCAAGCTACTTGGCCGGTCCGAGCGCGCGTAACTGACGAGATTGTCTATCTGGATGCGTATGACGAAGAGAGCGCCATTATCGCCGGCGGCGGTAATAAGGTGACGAGCGACGGCTATTTTGAAGTCGAGCGCGTCAGCGGCCGCAAGCACCTACATACCAGCCAGGTGGACGCCAACGAAGTCACGCACATGGACGCGACGCGCAACCAGATCATCGGCGCGCCGGCAGGTCTTATTCCTTTTATAGAAAAGAACTACGTGTACCGCTCGCTGATGGGCGCCAACCAGCAGCGTCAGGCGGTGCCGCTGATTAGCCCTGCCGCGCCGATTGTCGGCACGGGTCTAGAGGGTGCTGCTGCACGCAACACCGGTCAGGTCGTGCTGGCAGAGGATAAAGGTGAAGTCGTAAAGGCTACCGGCGACGAGGTTACCGTCCAGTACGGCACGATCAAGAAGTCGTACCGGCCGCAGCACTTTGTCCGCAGCAACGAAGGAACCAGCATCAACCAGAAAGTGGTCGTCGACGCCGGCGACAAGGTTAGTAAGGGTGACGTGCTGATTGAGGGCATGTCTGTTGAAGGCGGCGAATTAGCGCTCGGCAAGGATCTGCTCGTAGCGTTTATGCCCTGGGCCGGTTATAACTTCGAGGACGCCGTAGTCATTTCCCGCCGGTTGGTGCAGGATGACACGCTTACCTCTATCCATATTGTCGACTTCATGATTGAGGTGCGCGAGACCAAGCTCGGCCCGGAAATCGTCACGCGCGATATCCCGAACGTCTCCGAGGACGCACTTCGCCATCTGGCCGAGGATGGTATCGTCCGCATCGGCGCCGAGGTGCATCCGGGTGACATCTTGGTTGGAAAGATTACTCCCAAAGGCGAACAAGAGCTGAGTTCGGAAGAATTGCTACTGCGCGCCATCTTTGGTGAAAAAGCCAAAGAAGTCCGCGACACGTCGCAGCGCATGAGCAACGGCAAACACGGCAAAGTCGTGGGCGTCAAAGTATTCAGCCGCGAAAACGGCCATGAACTGAAGAGCGGTGTTATCAGGCAAATCCAGATTTTCGTGGCGCAGATGCGTAAGATCAGCGTCGGCGACAAACTCGGGGGACGGCACGGCAACAAAGGCGTCATTGCCCGCATTCTGCCGGTTGAAGACATGCCGTTCGCCGAGGACGGAACCCCAGTTGACATTGTGCTGAACCCGCTCGGCGTACCATCACGCATGAACTTGGGCCAGCTGTTCGAAGCCCATTTGGGCATGGCTGCATACGCCCTTGGGTTACATGTCGCCAGCCCGTCATTCGACGGGGTAGCGACCGATAAAATCCAGGAGCTTCTGAAGCAAGCGGGCCTGCCCGCGGACGGCAAACGCCAGCTGTACGACGGCCGGACCGGTGAAGCGTTCCGTGAACATACTACCGTCGGCGTTATGTACATGAACAAGCTAAATCACATGGTAGCGGACAAAATCCACGCCCGCTCGACCGGTCCGTACACGATGGTAACGCAGCAGCCGCTCGGCGGTAAGGCGCAAAACGGCGGCCAGCGGTTCGGCGAAATGGAAGTCTGGGCGCTCGAAGCCTACGGCGCCGCCAATATGCTGCAGGAAATGCTGACGATCAAATCTGACGACGTCTACGGCCGCAGCAAGGCGTACGAGGCCATCATCAAGAAGACAGAGATTGTCGGGCCGAAGGTGCCGGAAAGCTTCAATGTGTTAGTGAAAGAACTGCAGGGCCTGGGGCTCAAGGTTGACCTGATACATTCTGACCGGATCATTGACGCCGAGGATGTCCTGGCGCGGAATATCAGCAAGGAAGCCAAAGAAGAAGCTCCCGTGGCGGTTCCTCAGAACGAAGTCTCTGAAGTTGATGTTACCGAAGAAGAACTCGCATCAGAAGACTTTACGATTGAAACCGATCAAAGCGGTTGGGCTCCTACGGTATCCGTAACCGCGACTGACGACGATGCGACCGATGATACTACTACAAGTGACGATGAGGAAGGAGCGGTAGCATAATGCGCAGGTACGATTTAGGCACAGACATTGGTGAGTTTGATGCTGTCGGTCTGGCCGTAGCCAGTCCGGGAGATATTATGGATTGGAGTCACGGCGAGGTAACAAAGCCCGAGACTATTAACTACCGTACCCAGAAGCCGGAGCGGGACGGCCTGTTCTGCGAGCGCATCTTCGGGCCGGTCAAAGACATTAACCCGCACGACGCCAAGTACAAGGGCGTGCGCAGCCGCGAAGCCGCCGTTGACAAAAACGGCGAGCTCGTGACGCGTTCTATAGTACGGCGCGAACGCATGGGCCATATTACTCTGGCGACGCCGGTGGCGCATATTTGGTTCCTGCGCGGAGCGCCGTCGGCCATGGGCTTGTTGCTCGGCATGACGGTAAAGAACCTGGAGCGTGTCGCCTACTTTGCCAGCTATGTTATCAAGCGGATTGACGCTGACAAGCGGGATAAGCTTCTGGCTGACCGCGAAGCGGAATTCAATGCCGCCAAGGAAGCAGTCAAGATCCGCTACGAAGCCGAAGCGCAAAAAGAAGACGCCAATGTCAAGGCGCTGGCTGAAATGCGCACCAAGGAGCTGAGTGAACTCGACCAAGACTTTGAACGCCTGAAAGCGCAGGTCGCGTTGCTGGAGAAGCTGGCGCTCATCAGCGAGAGCGATTACCGTAATTTGCCCGACGACTTGCGCGGTCTTGTTAAGGTCGGCATGGGCGGCTCGGTGCTGGAAGAGCTGTTAAGCGAAATTGACCTGAAGCAGCTAATCGCTGACCTCACCGAAGAAACCGATGAAGCCAAAGGGCAGCGCAAAAAGAAGCTTATGAAGCGCCTGCGTTTGCTGGAGAGCATGGATCGTGCCGGCATTAAGCCTGCCAGCATATGCATCAGTGTACTGGCGGTCATCCCGCCGGACCTGCGTCCCATGGTGCAGCTGACCGGAGGCCGTTTCGCTACATCCGACCTCAATGACCTCTACCGCCGGGTTATCAACCGCAACAACCGTCTGAAGAAGCTTATCGAGCTGAACGCCCCTGAAGTCATCCGCCGCAACGAGCAGCGTATGCTGCAAGAAGCAGTTGATGCGCTGATCGACAACAACAGTGCGCGCAGCGGCCGGGCCGTGTCCGCGACTGGGCAACGCCGCCGGCTAAATTCGCTGAGCGACATGCTGAAGGGCAAACAAGGGCGCTTCCGCCAGAACCTGCTGGGCAAGCGCGTGGACTACTCCGGCCGTTCGGTTATCGTGGCCGGGCCGGAACTGCGCATTGACCAGTGCGGCCTGCCGAAGATGATGGCGCTGGAGCTCTTCAAACCGTTTGTTATCGGCGAGCTGATCGCCCGCGAGCAGGCACACAACATCCGTTCCGCTTCCCGGCTGATCGAGACCGGTGATACGGTGGTGTGGGACGCCCTCGACGAAGTCATCCGCGGCAAGTACGTGCTGCTCAACCGCGCACCCAGCTTGCACCGCTTGAGTATCCAGGCGTTCCGACCGATACTGATCGAGGGCCGGGCCATCCAGCTGCACCCGCTTGTCTGTAAGGGCTTCAATGCCGACTTCGACGGTGACCAGATGGCTGTGCACGTTCCATTAAGCGATGCTGCCCAGGAAGAAGCGCGCACCATCATGGCTGCCAACCGCAACCTGCTGAAGCCGGCCGACGGCTCGCCGATCTTACATATCGAGCAGGACATTGTGCTGGGCTGTTACTACCTGACGTACGACCGTCCGGGTATGAACAAAGAGCCGGTTGTCTTTTCTTCGCTGGATGAAGCGCTTATGGCCTTGGACGGAGGCAAGCTGAAGCTGCAAAACACCGTCCGCCTGCCGTTCCGCGGCGATATGCGTCAGACGACGCTCGGACGGCTGCTCTTTAACGAAATCTTCCCTGCCGACTTCCCGTTCCAGGAAGAAGCAATGACCAAGAAGCGCCTGCAGAAAGTCATGGCCGCCGTATATGCCCAATACGGCCAGGAACGTACGGCGGAAATTGCCGACGACCTGAAGGACCTTGGCTTCCGTTATGCGACCGAGTCGGGTTTAAGTATCGGTATGACGGACTTTGTCGCCGTCAGCGGGATGCAAGAAGTTATAGATGAGGGCGACATCCGTGCCGCTACCGTCGCCGAGCAATACGAGCAAGGCTTCATTACCGAAGACGAGCGGTATCGCCTGACAGTTGAGAACTGGGCGAAAATCGATACGCGTATCCAGAATATGCTCGCTGGTCAACTTGCCGATCAGGATACTACGACCGCCATTGCCATGGCCTCAGGTGCCCGCGGCAACATATCCCAGATGAAAATGTGCGTGGGTATGCTGGGCGTCTTCTCGGACGCGACCGGCCGCGCTATCGAGCTGCCCGTCAAATCAGGCTATATCGCCGGGCTGGATCCGCTGGAGTACTTTACCGGTACCCGCGGTACGCGCAAGGCGCTCATCGATATCGCCCTCAAGACAGCCGACGCCGGCTACCTGACGCGCCGGCTGGTGGACGTTGCGCAGGATGTCTTTACGATTAGCGACGAAGCAGAAGCGCTCGATCCGGGCTTTGCAATGTTGCGGGCCGACGCTGCCGCTATTGGCGTTCCCTACGCCTCACGTCTGGCTGGCCGCTACGCCGCTGAAGATATCGCCGGCTACGTTAAGCGCGGCGACTTCATTACCGCTAGTATTGCCGAGACGATCGAAGCCGATGCGGCCGTGGACGGTGCCAAGATCATGAGCGCCCTCAGCGCCACCTCTGTCCGTGGCGTTCCAAGCAAATCGTACGGTGTCGATCCGGCGACCGGCATGCTGGTTGCCGACCATCATCCAATCGGTGTCATCGCGGCACAAAGCATCGGTGAACCAGGCACGCAGCTGTCGCTCGACAGTAAGCACCGTTCCGGCGCGATTGTCGCCGATGACGCTGCCCAGGGCCTGACTCGCATCGAAGAGTTGTTCGAGGCCCGTACGCCAAAGGGCCAGGCGTACCTGACCGAGATAGCCGGTACCGTAACTGCATGGGAAGAAGGCGACTATTATGTCGTCCAGGTTGCGGCCAGCGAAAACGCCAACGTTACCTTCACGCTCGGTGAGCGCAAGGCGCAGGTCGGCAGCGGTACAGATGTTGCCATCGGCGACGTTTTGGCCACGCTGGAAGACGGTTCCGAGCCGCTGATCACACCGATTGCCGGCAAGGTCGAAGTAGCAGGCAAGAAAGTCATCGTTACTCCTGCCAAGCAGAGCGCGGTGCGCTACGAAATCCCGGGCTACAAGCAGCTGCAGGTAACCGACGGCGATATGGTAGTCGCCGGCCAGCGGCTTACCAACGGTTCGATCAACCTGCAAGATTTGGTGCGCCTGCAAGGCGTTGAAGATACGCAGCGCTACATAATGAACGAGATTCTGAAGATTTTCGCCGGCCAAGGCCAGAACATCGCCGACAAACATCTGGAGATCATCGTCCGCCAAATGTTCGGCCGGGTACAGATAGAAGATGCCGGCGACACAGAATTCGTGACCGGCGACGTAGTCAGTAAGCAGGCCGTGCACGAGGCGAATGCCGCGCTCGGCAAAGCGGGCAAGCAGCTGGCGGTCTATAACCAGCTGCTCCTGGGTCTCACCAAGGCGTCCCTCAGCACCGACTCGTTCCTGGCGGCAGCGTCGTTCCAGGATACGACCCGCGTGCTCATCGGCGCCGCTACCAGCGGCCGTACCGACAAGCTCTATGGCCTGAAGGAAAACGTCATCATCGGGCGCAAGATCCCGGTCGGCACCGGCTATAAACGGCCCGAACAGGACGTGCCCGCGGCGGCAGCGTAACCGTCGCTGCACCAGTTGCCAATAATTAGTAAAACTGATACTATAGGCAAAGTACAAACGTAAGTGTTCCGAGCCGGGGATACAAGGCAGGCAGCGTTGGCAATTGCCTGTCCTCCCCGCTGCAGTAGAACACATAGTAAACTAAGGAGCCCCATGCCAACGATCAACCAGCTTATACGTAAGCCGAGGACCAAGGTGACTGCCAAAAGCAAGTCGCCGGCACTGCTGCGTATAACTAATAACCTAAAGACCAGAAACTATGAAAAAGCAGCACCGCTTAAGCGCGGCGTATGCGTGAAAGTCACCACCAAGACCCCGAAAAAGCCGAACTCGGCGCTTCGCAAAGTCGCCCGCGTGCGGTTATCGAACGGCCAAGAAGTCTGGGCTTACATCGGCGGTGAGGGCCATAATCTGCAAGAGCACGCCGTAGTGTTGGTACGCGGCGGCCGTGTGCCGGACCTGCCGGGTGTACGTTATCATATCGTCCGCGGCGCACTCGACCTTCAGGGTGTCCAGAACCGCAAAAAGAGCCGCAGCAAATACGGCACCAAGAAGGAGAGCAAATAATGGCAAAATGTCTGGGGGTCGAATGCCCATATGTTCAACAGTTTATGAACGGCGGAACTGATCACATTGGTAGGATAACGATGATGAACTGCGCGGAACAGGGTGGCTCACAACCCTCAAGTATTCCTGGTGTGGTTTTGATAATGAACGAGGAAGATAATACCTATCGGACTGGAGTACGCTTCAAATGCCCCTTCCTTTCTGAAGAACAGGTGCGGCCAACTAGCGAGCCAAAGCCGGTGGATTTGCCGACAGAAGGAGGTGAGCAGTAATGCCACGTCATAAAACTAAAGCGCTGGTACGAGAGGTTGCGGCGGACCGTGTGTATAAATCCACGCAAGTACAGCGCCTGATCAACCGCGTGATGCTGAACGGCAAAAAACAGCTGGCCGAACGGCTGGTGTACGACGGTATGCAACAGGCTGCCGACAAGCTGAAAGTGAAGAACCCGATGGAAGTGTTTGAGCGCTCGTTCAAGAACGTTCAGCCGCACCTGGAGACCCGCTCCCGCCGCGTCGGTGGCGCCAACTACCAGATCCCGTTTGAGGTAAAGGGCCAACGCCAGAACCACCTGACTACCATGTGGTTTGTTGCTGCCGCCCGCTCCCGCAAAGGCATGCCCATGACCGACCGCATCGCTGCTGAACTGGTAGACGCGTACAATAACCAGGGCGCTGCCGTAAAGAAACGCGAGGACACCCACCGCATGGCCGAAGCCAACCGCGCCTTCGCCCACTTCGCGAGAGGCTAGAATGTCAGTCACTGAAGTTGTTCCAACTGAGCACCCACAGGAGAACCGTTATAGGGCACTTGTAGCTAGTGCCAATTCCTACTACTCCGTCGGGTCGATCCGTATAACGCCCCCCGTACTACATATAGGAAAGGCTCTTCTGGAGTCTGAGGATATGAGGGCAATCGGCATCAGCCTACAACACCAATGTACTGGGCAGGCAGACGTGGAAGCCACGGTTTTAAGCTTTACGTTCGAAGATATCGAAGACAGAGAAGATGCAATGGATAACTTACCTAGCAAGGAATATAGAGTAACTCATGAGAATGCTGCCCGACAGGCTGCTGAGGTAATCCTCGACACACTAGGCCTAATGACAAGCGAAACAATATTTAGAGAACACTATCAAGATACAAAATAGTGTAACTAGGGTAACTTCAAGTAGGAACAAATGGCAGAGAAAAAATATCCACTGAACAAGATCCGGAACATCGGTATTATCGCGCATATTGACGCGGGTAAAACGACTACTACTGAAGGTATTCTGTACCGGACCGGGCTGAAGCACAAGATTGGCGCGGTGCACGAAGGCGAAACGACTACCGATTGGATGGCGCAGGAGCGCGAGCGCGGCATTACCATCGTATCCGCGGCTGTGACGTGCTACTGGAAAGGCCATCAGATCAACATTATCGATACGCCAGGTCACATTGACTTTACCGTTGAAGTCGAGCGTTCTTTGCGCGTCCTCGACGGCGCGGTGGTAGTATTCGACGGCAAGATGGGTGTGGAGAGCCAGTCTGAAACTGTCTGGCGTCAGGCCACCAAGTACGGCGTGCCGCGCATTTGTTTCATCAACAAGATCAACCAGACCGGCGGCGATTTCTACAAGTCGCTGGAGAGCATCCATAACCGCCTGAGCAAACGCGCCTTCCCGGTGCATCTGCCGATCGGCTTTGAACAGAGCATCAACGGCGTGGTAGACCTTGTAACTATGAAAGCATACACCTACAAAGAATTTGCCGACCACGAACTTGTTGAGGGCGAAATCCCTGCGGAAATGCTAGACGAAGCGAAGCGTTACCGCTCGCTGCTGGTAGAAAATGCTGTAGCAGAAGACGAAACGCTCCTCGAGAAATATTTTGAGGTTGGTGAAGAAGGACTTAGTGAAGCTGAAGTTAAACGGGCGATCCGCCTGGCGGTGCTTTCCGGTAACCTTTTCGCTGTAACCGGCGGCGACGGCCGCGGCGTCATTGTCGAAAAAGTACTCGACATGGTAGCCGACTATTTGCCAAGCCCTGAAGAGCGCGGTTCCACATGGGGCACTCACCCGAAAACCGGCGATGAAGTTGAGCGAAAACCAAGCGACAGCGAACCGTTCGCAGCACTCGCGTTTAAGATTGCAACCGATATCTTTGTCGGCAAGCTGGCGTATTTCCGCGTCTACTCTGGCAAGCTGGAAGCCGGCAGCTACATTCTGAACAGCTCGACCGGCGATAAAGAGCGCGTCGGGCGCATCGTTCGGATGCAGGCCAACAAGCGTGAAGACATTACCGAAGTCGGCGCCGGTGACATTGCCGCTATTGTGGGCCTCAAAGGCACCACGACCGGCCATACCTTGTGCGAGCCGAGTAACCCGATCGTACTCGAGAGCATAACGTTCCCGGACCCGCCTGTGTCTATCGCCATCGAGCCCAAGACCAAAGGCGACCAAGAGAAGATGAGCCTGGCTCTGCAGCGCCTGGCCGAGGAAGATCCGACCTTCCGTATCCATGTAGACCACGACACGGGGCAGACGATCATCTCCGGTATGGGTGAATTGCACTTAGAGATCCTGGTAGACCGCATGAAGCGCGAATTCAGCGTCGATGCTAATGTCGGTCAGCCCCAAGTAGCGTACCGCGAGACTATCCGCAAGGACGGCGTGGAAGTCCAAGGCAAGTTTATCCGGCAATCCGGCGGACGCGGCCAGTATGGCGACGTCTGGTTGCGCCTGTTCCAAAACGAGGCGGGTAAGGGTTTTGAGTTCGTCAACGCCATCAGGGGTGGCGTAGTGCCCGGTGAGTATATCAAGCCCGTGGAAGCCGGCATCAAAGAAGCCATGAGCAACGGCGTGCTCGCCGGCTATCCGGTGGTAGATATCCGCGCAGAGCTGTACGACGGCTCGTACCACGAAGTCGACTCCAGCGAAATGGCCTTCAAGATTGCAGGCTCAATGGCGCTGCAAGAGGGCGTCAAACGAGCTAACCCGGTATTGCTTGAGCCGGTCATGAAAGTTGTCGTAGTGACACCTGAGTCGTTCATGGGCGACGTCATCGGCGATCTTAACTCCAAGCGCGGGCGTATCGAAAGCATGGAAGACCTGTCGGCGGGAATAAAGGAAATTACCGCACTCGTACCGCTCGGCGAAATGTTCGGCTACACTACCAACTTGCGCAGCATGACGCAGGGCCGCGCCAGCTCAAGCATGGAGCTGGCGCACTACGCCGATGTGCCCAATCACGTGGCGCAGGCCATCATTGCCAAGAACGGCAAGTAGGTATAGACAACACTTGATGCCAGCCTTTCCGTGCCTGGTGGTGTGTACATGAAAACGCTATACTAAAAAGTAAATAATCTACCCAATACAACATATGCCTATCGACCCCAATAGCTCGCCTTCCTACACGAATGATGGAGTTGAGGCTATAGCAAGTGCTTGCGCTGAAATGGACGGGACTTTCCCCGAGAACATCACATTTAAGGTTGTAGGGTGGCAACATGGTGACAGCACACAGCGTCCCGAGCAGATACAAGCAAAGGCATACGGCCTTAGTCAGTATCTTACTGGCGCTGATCATATTGCACTTGAGGTAGCGCTGTCCAACCTGCCCCCGGATGAGATAGAAAAAGAATTTGCAATGTTCAACGATTTTCTAGCTCTTAACGGACCGTTTGACCATACGCTTGTCTCGACTGTCGGTTACCAAAGGATGGGTATTGCCGAAGGGTTGTTGCACATCGTCAAGCAGCAACATCAACCGAGTGCCTTCCGCCCACCCCGATTCTTTCCCATAGATTCGTATGCCGATCCCGAGATGCAGGCGGCCTATCACGCTATCGTGAATAATCCCGACCTTACGAATCGCGGCACGCTGCTCGAGCAGCATCAGATTCAAAGGGAAATATTGGACATAAACCAGTTGTACGGTCGTGCAGTGGAGATAGCCAAGGATGGCAAACAGCATGAAATAGTGGTCGTTACCGGTCTCTTGCACTCACGCTTAGCTAAAGCATTAGGTAGACTCGGCGCTTTGGTAGCAGACACCGAAATAGCTGGAGAATCTATAGCACCGGATAAGCTTGGGTTCCCACCAATTCCAGCCTTTTCTACCTCTACTGGCTCAATGTTTAGTGAAGTCGCTAAATTGGCAAATCAACGTGACTCCGCCAGCCATCGCTTTGGGCAACACCGGCCGCCATCACTTCTGCCCGGCAACAATAAGTCGCCGGAACCCGGAACATCTCCCCAACCGGAAGACTCGGACGATGAGCGTCAATAGTTACAGCGGTTTACCTTTGCTCGCATACGGCGGCACTTTACAGCCGCAACAGATTACGATACACTACCTCTTGTCACTTGTGTGAGGCAGTTCCTCGCATGATATTTTTTACCAACCGCTATCTATAATTTAAGGAGAGACCATAACTATGGCAGGAAAATTTGACCGCAGCAAGCCGCATGTTAACGTTGGCACTATGGGCCACGTCGACCACGGCAAAACGAGCCTTACGGCAGCGCTGACGAAAGTACTGTCCAAACGGCTTCCAAGCGATACCAACAAACCGGTAGCATATGACGAAATCGACAAAGCACCGGAAGAGCGCGCCCGCGGCATTACCATTGCCACGTCGCACCAGGAGTACGAGAGCGAGAAGCGCCACTACGCGCATGTCGACATGCCTGGTCACGCCGACTACGTCAAGAACATGATTACCGGCGCTGCACAGATTGATGGTGCCATCCTTGTAGTTTCCGCTGCTGACGGCCCTATGCCGCAGACGCGTGAGCACGTGCTGCTGGCCCGTCAGGTAGGCGTGCCGAAGATTCTTGTCTTCATGAACAAAATGGATCTGGCCGACCCGGAGCTGGTTGACCTGGTAGAGGAAGAGATTCGCGATCTGCTCGGCAAGTACGAGTACGACCGCGACTGCCCGATCATCCGCGGCTCTGCCACCAAAGCGCTTGATGGTGATGCTGCTGCCGAGGACGCCGTTATGGAGCTCGTCAAAGCCATGGACGACTACCTCCCGGAGCCAAAGCGCGACCTGGACAAGCCGTTCCTGATGCCGATCGAAGACGTTTTCTCTATCAAAGGCCGCGGCACGGTCGCAACTGGCCGTATCGAGCAAGGTATTGTTAAGATCAACGAAGAAGTCGAGATTGTGGGCATTCACCCGACCAGAAAGTCAGTCGTTACCGGCATTGAGGCCTTCAAGAAAACGCTTGATCAAGGCCAGGCTGGCGACAACGCCGGCGTGCTGCTGCGCGGCATCGAACGCGACGACATCGAGCGCGGCCAGGTGCTTGCCAAACCGGGTACTATTACTCCGCACACCGAATTCGATTCGGAAGTCTATATCCTGACAAAAGAAGAAGGCGGCCGTCATACTCCGTTCTTCAAGGGCTACAAGCCGCAGTTCTACTTCCGCACAACGGATGTAACGGGCGAAGTTGAGCTGCCGGCCGACAAAGAAATGGTCATGCCGGGCGACACTATTACCTTCAAGGTAAAGCTGCTTGCTCCTATTGCCATGAGCCAGGGTCTGCGCTTCGCGATCCGCGAAGGCGGCCGTACCGTTGGCGCAGGTGTTGTCACCAAGATCGACAAATAGTTCTCTCGCCCATTTTCAGGGCACATCGCGGGCGCAAGTCTGCGTCAGAAAAAGGAGCAGTACCTCATGTACAGCTCCTTTTTTCGTGCTCGGCTTTCGCTCCACGCTGCGCTCCTGAAAATGCCCGAGCGGCCGGTGCGCTGTCTTTATCGCTTCGGTGCTCGGTTTGAGACGAAACTGCGCTCAAATGCGCCTGTCTCACGGCATGCTGTGAACAAAAATTACCCCTGAACTAGGACGTATTTTGTGTTATTATCTCTGTATGAGCCAAGATGAATTTACTAAACTATTTAAGTATCTTGAAGAGTTTCGGGCCGAAGTCAATAAGCGCTTTGAACAGAATGAGCACGATCACGCTAACGTCCTTGCCGCTGTTGCGGAACTCGGCAGCCATCTTAAAGATTACCATCAAGAACTACTATTGCTTGCTCACAAAGTTGACCGTCTAGAGCGATGGATTCAGCAAGTCGCCCAAGTTACCGGCGTAAAACTTGAGTATTAAGCTGGGCTGTACCGTCTTTGTCCCATAAATAGACACAGCGTGGCTTAGCCGGTAACTTCAGAGCTTATAGCAGGTAAGGTTTTCCGGTAGGCATGCCTCTTCAAGCCCAAAATTATTAACTATCACGAGCGTGACTTCTTTAATGCTGCCACTGGGTAATTTAGCTTGGCGAAGCTCTGACCTTGCTTGGTTGAGTAACTCGGGAGTAAGGTCGCGGGCAATCGTAACGTGAGGCTGGAAGTTTTTCTCCCAAGTTGCCGACTCTGGCCCATAGTAACTGTTGTAACTGCTTAAGGTGTTTACTAGATCCTTCTGTAATGTGCTGAGGAGGCTGCTTTGCGAGCCCTCAATCATGATGCTCATATCTACCTCGTCAGCGACGACATGATTGAATTCCATAGAAATGGCGTGATTCGGTATATGCACATCGCTAAAGAAAGAAGACAACTTTATGCTTGATATCGGTGATTTGCGTCTCTTCCGCATAGCAGGTCTGTTTCAAAGTGACATGATACGGATATGGCTTATCGTACTTTGCACGAAAAGCGTCTAGCCAATCCGGCTTGTATATCAACTCTATATTTGCGTATACGGCGAAAAGTTTCACTAATTGATTAGTATAACAAAAATGACTTCCAAGGGGGGACTCGGACTACATGATATAGCTCTGGCACAATACGCGCTTCACTTTTTGTGGAATGTATTGTAATATCTACACATAATAACATAATGCCGAAGAACTTGGCGGTAGCCACTCACGTCCAAGGTTACGGCATCGCACAAAGGAGTTTTCATGCCAGAGCAAAAATCAGAGCAAAAGCAGCGGATCCGGATCCGCCTAAAGGCCTATGACCACCGCGTTATCGACCAAGCTGCCAAGCAAATCGTGGATACCGCGCTGCGTACCGGTGCAAGCCTGGCCGGGCCGATTCCGCTGCCGACGCACCGCAGCACCTTCACGGTCGTCAAGAGCCCGCATGTTTTTAAGAAGGGCCGCGAACAGTTCGAAATGCGTACCCACAAACGCCTGATAGACGTATTCGAACCCACTCCGAAGACTATCGATTCGCTGATGAACCTGTCCCTCCCGGCCGGTTGCGATGTCGAAATAAAAATGTAACCAGAATAACCTAAGTTACCTGTCAGCATTGACCTTTATATGCTACTAGGTCTGGCGAAAAGGTGAATATAACTAAGACCGTTGGGCGTTATTGTTTGGTTGCGGGATTACCCTGTACTAAGCAAGCTGTTGGCCCTATTTAGTATAAGTCTAACCCCAGTTCGACATAACGGAAACCGTCAGACTTCCGTAAGCAGCGGTTGCGTCAGCAACCGCTGCTCTGTTCTTGTGTAATGAATTGCGGGCTTCTTTGGCTGCAGCTGGTAGGCAAT
>JBGPNM010000011.1:0-27104 GCA_041487535.1 Candidatus Saccharimonadia bacterium | reverse complement strand
TTCCGCCCGTGCCCTTCTCGGTGACGATCGTAGCGCCGGACTGTAACCATAGGCTGGATATATCTATTGCGGCGCTCAGAAGACCGCCAGGGTTACCGCGTAAATCCAGGATAAGACCGCTGACTTTCGCCTGCTTGAACGTAGCGGCAGCCTGCCGCGCCAAGCCGGACGTGTCGTCTGCGAATGAACTGATCTGGATGTAGCCTATATTGCCAGGAAGCGTTTTTGTCGTTACGCTCGGCAGCTGAATGTCGTCCCGCGTGATAGTAACGGACAGCGTCTGAGATTTGTCGCGAATAAGCTTGAGCGTTACCGTAGTACCCTTTGGCCCCCGGATTTTACCTACTGCTATGTCAGGCGACATACCGCTGGTGCTGCTGCCATCGATCTCAGCAATAATATCTTGCGCTTTCAGCCCTGCTTTATCTGCCGGAAAGCCCTTGATAGGCGAGACAACAATCAGGTTACCCTGGTCATCCTTGCCCAGTTCGGCACCGATGCCAGAGAATGAGTTGTTCAGCTGTGCCTCGAACTCCTTTGCTTGCGTGGGGTTGAAGTACTCGGTATAGGGGTCCTTGGTCGATTCGGCCAGGCCCGTCTTCATACCGTCCAGCAATTGCACCGTCGTTAATGTGCCGTGGTAATTTTGCTTCAGGATGCGGTAGGCTGCAGTGACACTAGAGTAGTCAAGCTGCGCCGGCAATCCAGAGTTCTCGGTCTTGGTATGGACCATAAAGCTCGCCTGGATCCGGCCGTTACCGACCGTAACGCCCAGCACAAAGACTGCTAAGATAGTTCCCGTAGCAACGACGACACGCAACGCTTTATTCTTCTTATGCAGAGCCCTCTTGATGTGCTGCCGAATGTTATGCATCATGCCCACAGTGCCTCCTTAGGCGTTTTCATGCTCCAACTATACTGCTTATCTCATTATTATATCGGATGAGAGCTGAATACCGAACAAAAGCATCGAGTCAATCTTAATATACGTAGTCTGAAAACTTGCTGAGCGGGCTGAATGAGTAACGAAAGTGCCCGCCCCAGTCGTAGTTCATTTCGCTAACCAAAACATAGCCGCCGGGGACTGTCTGGCCAGCATACGTTTCGCCGGGCAATGCCTGCACAATCGCGACATGGCCGAATGTGCCGGTTGTCTCTACGGCCATAGCACCAACCTTCGGCACATCATGCACGGGATAGTTGGAGGTCGCCGCCCAATCTCTAGCATTCCCATAGGCCCGGAAATCGGTATGACCTTCCACCTGCGTAAAGTACCAGTAGGCATACGAGGTGCACTCTCGATTGATGGTGTCGCTGCTGTAGGGGATGGTCGGGAGTGTGTCCATCGCTGTATTACACCAAGTCATAGGATAGCGGCCGTTGCCGTAGCCATTGTCGCACGCACCGCCCGAGCCTCCGCTCATAGGCGGAATCCGTACCCCAGTGGTGCCAACCTGGATCATGGCCGCCTGCTGGCGCCGCAGCTCGTCAATTTGCGCCCGATTGGCGGCAATCGTAGCGTTAAACGATGTCTGCTGGGATTCGTTCATGGAAAGCAGCCGATTTTGTTCATCACGCGAAGCGGCCACTTGTGCCTGCTGTGCGTGCAATGCGGTGAGCAGCTGCTCCACTTGCGCCTTTTGGATACGCAATTCCTGTTGCAGCTTGGTAATCGTAGCCAGCGTTTCCTGTATTTTATTCTGGACAGCACTGCTATAGGTAGCCGCATCCACGTAAGCGCTTAGGTCTTTACTGGTTGCCAGCATTTCTACCGTGCTCATCTGGCCGCTCACATACAAGGCTTTTAGGACTTCGGCCAATCCGCTTTTCTGCCGATCAAGCTCCTGCTGCTTTTCGGCAATTTCTGCCGTAAGCTTCGCCTGCATCGCTACATTTTCGTTGATTTGCCCCTGCAATGAGTTTATCTGCGCCTGCAAAGCGTTGATGGTCGCCTGGTAGCTGCCCGCTTTGGCTTCCAGTTCTGATAAGGAGGTTTTGGCCGCATCGTTCTTAACACTCAGGTCATTAATCTGTTGCTGGCAATCGGTTGTGGAGTTACAGCTGGCGGCAAACACGCCGAAACCGCGCGTCAAGACGCTGCTCAGCATCAGCGTTGCTGCGATCAACAGGCCCGCGAAGGTGCTGATGCGCCTCGCTTGCCTGCGAGATTGTTCCCTGTTTTTCATTTTCATGTTGGTTTTGTTTAAACCTAATCGTAGACTACCATATTCGGCCATAGTTGTATACTACCCTCGCTTTCAGTTGGAGAACGTTTGGCGCGATCTTTTTGCTTGCGGCCAGTGAGTGAGAGCTGCTACTTTGTCTTGAATTTGAGGTACCGCCGGGTTGCAACGACTGAAGAAGCGGTACCAATTACTATACCGGCTGCTAACTGTAGTGTCAAAAGTATGAGGAAATGATTGTAGAAGTAGCTGCTGGCGTAGCTGATATCGAGCAACCCCAGACTGCTGGCTTGCAGCGCGGACGATGAGACCAAAAACAAGAGATCGACGATGAGCACGGAAATAAGTGCTGACAGAATGCCGTAGATAATGCTTTCCACTACGAAGGGACCGCGGATGAACGAAGTACTTGCTCCCAGCAGGCGCATGATAGTAATCTCGTCGCGCCGGTTGAAGATAGCCATCTGGATAGTGTTAAAAATGATCAGCATGGAAACGGCGGCGAACAGCGCTACCGCCACCACACCGACCCGCTTAAGGATAGCCGTCGCGCGGGCAATACGATCAATGGCCTCCTTGCGGTCACCCGAATACGATGTGCCGGCCTGGGCGTCTTCCAATTTGACCGTATCCGAATTTTTTAGTAACCGCTGGATTTGGTCAATCTTCGACGGATCGACGGGATCAACCTGCACCGATGCGGGCAACGGGTTGCCGGTTTCGTTAATAGCGGTCAGCAGGTTCTTGTTGTTGGCGTTCGCCAGCTTATATTCTGCCAGCGCCTGATCTTTCGACACATACGATACGCTCTTCACCTGTGGTTGCTGGCGCAAGGAGTCCATCAGCTGGGTGCGCTGCTCTGCCGTCACCGCATCGTTCAGGTAAATTGAAATATTTATCTTATCCGCAATTTGCGCCACCGTGTGATTGAGCGTAGCGCTGGTTACAACAGAAAATAATACGATGGTCAGCGTCACTACCATGACGGCAATGGCGGCAATCGCCAAACTGATGTTGCGCATGAAGTTGGACAAACCCGTCCGGATAATGCGCATAAATGTTATGGATTTTCGCTTCATATCCGTTGCTTAAACCTCGTACTGCGCGTTCGCGCGATCACTTGCCACCTTGCCCTGCTGCATTGTAACGACGCGGCGCTTGAGCTTGTTCACAATCTCCTGGTTATGAGTGGCAAGCAGGACAGTCGTGCCATATTGGTTAATCTTCTCCAGCACCCGGATTACATCCCAGGCGTGCTTCGGGTCCAAGTTGCCGGTCGGTTCATCGGCAATCAATATCCTCGGCTGGCGGGCGATTGCCCGGGCGATAGCCACACGTTGGCGTTCGCCGCCGGATAGTTCAAGCGGCATGCGCTTCTCTTTGTCTGTAAGGTTGACGATATCCAGCACCTTTGGGATCGTATGCTGGATCTCGCGGCGCGACATGCCAACAATTTCCAGCGCGAACGCAACATTCTCAAACACCGTCTTGTTGGGCAGCAGCTTGAAATCCTGGAAGACTACACCAATTTTGCGGCGCAGCAGCGGGATATCGCGGTCTTTGAGCTTGTCGTAATCAATACCGCCGATGACAATCTTGCCGCTCGTCGGGCGTTCCTCGCGCGTCAGCAAACGCATGAGCGTCGTCTTGCCCGCGCCGCTCTGCCCCACTACAATCACAAATTCGTTCGCTTCTACGTGCAGGCTGACACGGTCCAGAGACGGCCCCAGATTCTTGTTGTACACTTTGGTTACTCGATCTAATAAGATCATTGTGCTTATTTTAACACAAGAGGAAGCAGCCGATGACAAACATAGCCTGCCGCTCTTCGACCGTTAGTGACCACTGGCGAATGCACGGTTATTCTTGGCGCCGGATTGTGATAGCCCCAAGCCCCAGCACGACCAGCCCATATGCCACCACCACGGCAAAATCCCGAAGCAGCGTACTCCCCCAGCCCGCATGGAGCGATATCTGCCGGAGTGCATCCACGCTGTAGGTCATGGGCACAACATCGGCAAACCACTGGAGAGCCCTCGCCATTTGCTCGCGCGGTACAAACAGGCCGCATGTAAGCAGCTGCGGGAAGATAAAGGCCGGCATGAACTGCACCGCCTGGAACTCGGTTGACGCGAAGGCGCTCACGAACAGTCCAAAAGCCGTACCCAAAAATGCCGCCAGCACCGCTCCCACCAATACCGGCAATGTACCGGCCGCGACCGGCACACGCAGCAAGCCGAGTACTACCCAGCTCGCCAGGCACGCCTGAACGAACGCGACCAGGCTAAAGGCTAAGGCGTAGCCGAGCACAAAGTCGAGCCTGGACAACGGCATAGTCATCAGCCGGTCAAGTGTGCCGATGGTCCGTTCGCGCAAGGTAGCAATTGACGTTACCAAAAACATTACGGTAAGCGGAAAAACGCCCAGGACGAGCGGCGCGAAGTGGTTGAACGTATCGCTCTGTCCCTGGAAGATATACTTAACCAGCACGAGCAGCACACACGGCACCAGGAAAATCAGTGCCAGCGTGCGAGGATCATGCTGCAACTGTCTCAGCACACGCGTGGCCGTGGCCAGTGTCCGCCCTGGACTCATACGGCCGCGCCCACTAATTTCAAAAAGGTCTCTTCGATCGTGTCCGAGCCTGTTTGGCGGCATAGTGCGTCCGGAGCACCATGTGCCAGCAGTTCGCCCTCCCGGATAAGGAGGAGATCATCGCAGCGCCCGGCCTCATCCATAACGTGGCTGGAAACGAGTAACGTCGTGCCGGTTCGGGCAATCTGGTGGAAGAGTTGCCACAATTGTTGGCGCAGCACCGGGTCGACGCCGACAGTCGGTTCGTCCAGCACGAGCATATCTGGTTTACCCAGCAAGGCAATCGCCAACGAAACTCTGGACTTTTGCCCGCCGGACAACGTCCGCACGAGCTGGCGGGCTTGCGGAGCCAGTTCTACTGCGTCGATTATCGTCCTGACGGCTTGGGAATTTTGCCCGAGCATTGCGCCGAAATACTGTACATTCTCTCGCACGGTCAGATCTGGATACACCGATGTGCTTTGCGGCATATAGCCGATACGACCCCGCAGTGCCGCCGAACCGGCCGCCAGGCCGAGCACCTTGGCGGAACCGGCTTGCAACCGCTGCCGGCCCACAATAACCCGCATCAGCGTCGTTTTGCCCGCACCGGACGGCCCCAATACACCGACAATCTTTCCCCTTGGGATGTCGACCGTAACATTCTTTAGAATAACGACGCCGCCAGCCATCACGCGCACCTGTTTCATGCTGACGCTTATGTCCATAGCACCATCTTATCAGACCTGCTCTATGCGCTCCACCGATCCGCTGGTTTTAGCAGATTACTTTGAATTAGTGCAGAGCATCTTGAGAAACCTATCAGTGTTTGATTGTGAGTAGAGGATTGATTCGATATGATTCCTCGTAAAGCGGCCGATCGGCCGGGGCGAAAGGACATCTGGCGCTATGTTTGCCTTCATAAATTGGGCGACAGTCTCTTCAAGCGCGCTTCTATTATCGTCAGGATCCCATTCGATGAGCGCGCCCCTACCCCAGTGTTGTATCCTTTTCGCCCACCATTCTTTAACGATGTGATCCTGATAGTCATGAGATACTTTCCGCCGCTTTGTAATACTTAGGAGCAGGTGCTCTCGGATAGAAGCCATGGACTCCGGTTGCCCTGAGGTTAGCATCAGCCTTCCCTTCTTGAAAGATTCATAACGCATTTTTGGACTGTGCATAATGAACGTCAGCATCTCGTTCTTATACTCTTTAAGCTCTTCAAATAAGCTCTCTCCTCGAAAGCCGATAAGCGGAGCTTCAATGATAATCCGGGTTTTTGGCCCTATATACTTCTTAATGAATCGTATCTGGTCTCCTAGTACAGACGAGATAAGGTTACGTGCTTTTATGTGGGTTTCTCCTCTCGGAAGTGGCACAGTCGTACCCAGTATGGTCGATATCTCTTCAAAGAATACTTGATGCGTTCTATCCCACGTTATAACACTGAGCTGTGTTCTGAGACGCCCTGGCATTACATATTGTACGTTTTGATGAAGCGTTCGCAGCTCTGCTCCGAATAAACTTTTACCCATCCCAGACTCACCGCCAATGACAATGATATGCTTATTCCCTAGGAAGAAACTCTCCAGATCGGCTACTAGTTCTTTTCTCTTCTGTATGGCCTGTATTACTACCCCTTGCTGCGTCAACAATATATTTCGTACTGCTGCATATGGATCTTCTCGGCTCAAAGAATTCTTCTCCGGCAATCTCCTTATATACTCACGGTATCCAGTGCTACTCGCCAAGGTGCTGCTCCAGGTATGCCTTGATCAAACCATCCAGATCGCCGTCCAGCACGCCATCTACATCACTCGTTTCATAGCGCGTCCGCAAGTCTTTAACCTGCTTGTACGGATGAAGCACATAGGAGCGAATCTGGTTGCCCCAGGCGGCCTGTTCGTTTGGGCCTTTGAGTTCCGAAACCTTCTCCGCATGCTGTTCCAATTGCAATTGAGCCAAGCGTGAACGCAAGATTGTCATGGCGGTCTCGCGGTTTTGCAGCTGCGAGCGCTCGTTTTGGATTGCCACCACAATGCCGGTCGGCAGATGCGTGACGCGCACCGCTGAGTCGGTAGTATTCACGCTCTGCCCGCCGTGACCGCCGCTGCGGTAGACGTCGATCTTTAGATCTTTTTCATCTACTGCTACTTCGTCCGGCGTGTCGATCTTTGGCATAACCTCTACTTTAGCAAAGGAGGTCTGGCGCAAGTTATCTGCGTTGAAGGGGCTCAGGCGTACCAGACGGTGCACCCCATGTTCGCCTTTCAGCTTGCCGTAAATATAAGCGCCGCTTATTTCCAGCGTCGCGCTCTTGATGCCGGCCTCGTCACCGGCTGAAAACTCGTCCGTTGCCACATGGCAATGGTGCGCTTCTGCCCAGCGCACGTACATCCGCAGCAGCATTTGCGCCCAATCCTGTGCATCGGTGCCGCCGGCACCGGCATGTATGCTGAGGATGGCGTCGTGGTTGTCATACGGACCGCTGAGCAGCAGCACGCCTTTTAATTCACTAAACTTCCGTTCAAGATCGCTTATCTGTTGGCCCAGCTCCGCCTGCATCGCTTCGTCACCCAGGCCAAGCATCTCCAGACAATCGTTGACGGCATTTTTAAGATCTTGCCACGGCGTGATGCTCGCTTCGATTTTAGCAATTTCCTTCAGAGTCGTCTGGGCCGATTGGTTATTCTGCCAGAAATCCGGCGCTTCACTTGTACCCTTTAGTTCATGCAATCGGCTGGCTAACCGGTCGAGATTGAGCCGCTGCATGGCCTTGGCCACCTCGGAACCGAGCGCTTTGGTGCGGGCAATCTCGTCTTCCATCACCCTATGCGCTCCCTGCCTCCCAGAGCGGCTCAAGCTGAGACCGCAGCTTGCCGGCAAACGCTTCGCCACAATAGCCAAGCACCCCAAGCCCCCAGACGTTATCTGCTAACATAGCCCGAGCGACAGCAACAATCATGTCTTTCTGGATAGCACCAATGCGCTCCGGCATACGATCATAGGACTCGATAACTTCGTCGAAGAAGTAGTGGCTGGCATAGCCGCTGGCCGTCCCGCCGACGGTTTGCATGCTGCGCTGGAATCGTCCAAGCGCGTATTGCTTGGTAGTTTCGATATCATCATCGCGGACATCCCCTGCTGCGACTTTGCTTATTTCCTTGACGATCAGGTTGAACAGCGCCGGCGCATTCTTATCGGATACCTGCGCGCCAAACCACCAGTTGCTGACATTGCGCGTCTGTGACACACCCGAACTCATGCTGTACACCAGCCCGCGCTCCCGCGCCGCACCTAAGATTCTTGAATAGAGCGTCTCTGTCAGCATGGTATTCAGTAGATTAAGCGCATCGGTTTCCGGTTCGCTCAGACGGCGACGCAAAAAGGTGTCGATATAAAAGTAGAGGTTCTCTACTGTCTCGTTATGAATGTAGATCGGCTTCTGTAACTTCTTCAGTGCCTCAACCGGCAGTTCGAAGCGTTTGCCATGCTCGGGCAATTCGATATTCGCCATCTGGCTCTCGATGCTCGCGCGGCGCTTTGGCGTTATATTGCCGGCAATGATAAAGCGCATATTGGGCGCCAGATGGGTCCGCCCGTAATGCGCGCGGATATCTTCTAACATAACGTTCGGCATCAGCTTTAACCGTTCAGTATCGGTCTTGGCGATCAGGCCAAAGCGTTTACGCATTTCCAGGCTGAGCTGGCGAAAATGGCTGTTGGTCCGCGACATCATTTCTTCTTGCACGTTGCCATATTCGGCCCGGAATTCTTCTTCCAGGAACAGCGGTTTGGTGATGGCCACAAGCAGCATGCCGAGCGCGCGATCCCACTCAAAGTCGGCGCACTCCACTTCGTATGTTATATCGTAAACGCTCGTCGAGGCGTTGCTGTAGGCGCCGTTTTTTTCCAGCTCCGCCTGGAATTCCCGGGCTTTGGGGATCAACTCGTTTGCCCCAAGCAACAAGTGCTCCATAATGTGCGGCACTTCCCATTTGCGGCGCTGCACCAAATATTCGCCGGCGCGAAAATTGACATCGAATGTCATCACACTGGCGTCTGGTATGTGGATGAGCAGACCCTTGGCACCGTTTTTCAGGGCTATTTCCGATGCAGTATGCTTCATGCTACTTGCGTTTTCGTCCGGCTGCTTTGCGCTTACGTTCGGTTTTGCGGGCGTGCTTACGACGGTCGCCTGGCTTCTTTTTTTGGCCGCTGCCTTCGGTTGAGCGTTTAAAATCCGCCGCCTCAAACTCAGTTTCGGCAGTCGTAATCTGGTCGGCATTCTCGACTGAATTGCGGGCAGCCCGGGTAAGCTCGGTTTCGGCGGGGCGATTCGCTTCCTCAGGAGTTATTGGCATAGCGTGGTACAGCGCTCTGACTACTTCGTGGCGCAAGGTCGCCTGCAACGCATCGAAGAGTATCTGGCCGCGGCGGCGGTATTCTACGAGCGGATCCTGCTGGCCAACGGCCATCCAGTGGATGCCTTCCTTCAGATGGTCCATGTTCTCTAGGTGTTGCATCCAGAGCATATCGAGCACCTGCAGGTACACGTCGCGCTCAATTTTGCGCATAATTTCCGGTGTAAAGACGAGCTCGCGCGACGCATAAAGCTCCTTGGCTTCCGTGCCGAGAATTTTTTCAAACTGCAGCGTATCGGTGTCGAAGAGGCGGTCCAGCGTTGGCTCGTCAAACGGGAACGCCTCCAGCACTACTTCATCAAAGTCCTCGTGCGCCGCCATCGGCGAGGCAGCCAGTGCGCGGACCTCGTCCTCTATCATCAGCCGGACGCGCTTACTGATATCAGCTTGCAGCAGCACTTCGCGGCGCATTGTGTAGACGGCCTTGCGGTGCCGGTTCATAACGTCGTCGTATTGCACCACTTGCTTGCGGGAGTCGAAATGGAAACCCTCAACTTTCTTCTGGGCGCCTTCCAGGCTACGCGAGATCAGGCGGTTCTCTATCGGCGTATCCTCATCAACGCGCAAACGGTCCATCAGGCCCGCTACGCGTTCACCGCCGAAAATACGCATCAGGTCGTCCTCTGTGCTGACGAAGAATTGGGTTGCACCAGAGTCGCCCTGGCGACCGGAGCGTCCGCGCAGCTGATTATCGATCCGCCGCGATTCGTGCCGCTCACTGCCTAAGACAAAGAGTCCGCCCAGGTCTTTAACGCCTTCGCCCAACACGATGTCGGTACCACGCCCGGCTATATTGGTGGCCAGCGTTACAGCCCCCTTTTGGCCAGCTTTAGCGATAATTGTCGCTTCGCGTTCGTTATTCTTGGCGTTCAAAACCGCGTGCGTAATGTCGGCTTTGGTGAGCATCCGGCTCAGCGCCTCGTTCTTTTCAATCGACACCGTTCCGAGCAGTACCGGCTGCCCCTTTTGGTGCAGCATGGCGATTTCGCGCACGATGGCGCGGAACTTACCATGCTCGTTACGGTAAATGCGGTCCGAACGGTCGACGCGTACCAGCTGCCGGTTCGGCGGCACCTCCACGGTATCGAGCTTATAGATCTGGTGAAATTCTTCGCTCTCGGTCATCGCCGTACCGGTCATACCTGCCAGCTTGTCATACAAACGGAAGTAGTTCTGGAAGGAGATAGTGGCGAGGGTCATAGATTCCTCTTGCACTTCAACGCCTTCCTGGGCTTCAATGGCTTGGTGCAACCCCTCGTTATAACGCCGGCCCTGCAGGAGGCGGCCGGTAAACTCATCGACGATGACCACCTCGCCGTCCTTCGTCACCACGTAGTCTTTATCCCGCTTGAAGAGCGCGTGCGCGCGTAAGGCCTGCTGCAAGTGGTAAATGGTGCGGATGTTTTCGCTGCCGTACAAGTTCTCTATCGAAAGCACTTTCTCGATCTTCTCCACACCCGCATCGGTCAGCACCACCGTCTTGCGCTTCTCGTCAGTCTCGTAGTTTTTGTCTTTCGTGAGCTGGCGGACAACTTTGGAAAACTGGGCGTAAGCCGCGCCGGAGGTAGCGCTGGGGGCGGATATGATCAACGGGGTGCGGGCTTCGTCAATAAGGATCGAATCCACCTCGTCTACAATGGCATAGTGCAAGTCGCGCTGGCGCAATTGGTCTACCTCCCGCACCATGTTGTCGCGCAGGTAATCAAAACCGAACTCGTTGTTAGTGCCGTAGGTAATGTCCGCTTCGTATGCCTCGCGGCGTGAGCATGGCTTAAGGTGCCTGAACCGCTCGTCCTCATGATCGGTATTGGTGAAACTTGGATCATACATACACGAATGGTCGGCCATAATGACCGCGACACTGAGGCCGAGGTGATTATAAATCTGCCCCATCCAGCCAGCGTCGCGCTGCGCCAAGTAATCGTTGACGGTTACGGCGTGCACGCCTTTAGCGGTTAGCGCGTTCAAGTACAGCGGCAAGGTTGCAACGAGCGTCTTGCCTTCGCCAGTCTTCATCTCTGCCACGTTGCCCTCGTGCAGCACCATGCCACCGATCAGCTGCACGTCGAAGTGCCGTTGGCCTAAGGTACGCATGGCCGTCTCGCGCACCAGGGCGAAGGCATCGGGCAAAATCGCATCGACTGACTCTTTGCCGAGCCGCTTTTTTAGTACATCCGTTTGCTTACGCAGCTGAGCATCACTCAGCGCTTTGTACTTTGGCTCCAGTTCGTTGACGGCTTTTACACGCTTCCGCAACCGTCTGATGGTTTTGGCTTGAGGATCTCCTAAGATTTTTTTGAAAACAATATTCATATCTACTGCTATTCTCCCAGTTTGAGATTTTGAGACAAGATGATCGACATCTATTGTATCGTTTTATCCGGGAGAATGCCAGCCACCACACATTTGCACATTCCGGGCGAAAAATGGTTGCGGGCGTACCTTTTTGTGTTCAGTTGTTGGTTGCAGGAACTCGCACCGAGAGATGATGCTGGAAGCGCGCGAACACATGGCGGCGCTGTTTGCCACTGGCGAACTCATCTTTATATTTTTGTATCTGCTGCTTCAAATGCGTCTTCACGACGTCAACCGCTGCGTTCATGGTCGGACCGTGTTCTGTCAGGCTAATCTTACGGCGCGGCAGATACAGCGTGGCTTCACAAACCGCCTGCCGCTTGCCGCCGGCTTTTTCCTCTTGCAGGCGTACCTCTAAATGAGCACTATCCCTGCCATGTCTTGGGATGTAGCGATCAAGATTGGCCAGCCGCTTGCTGACATACATGCGAATATCTTTGCCGAGCTGAGTATGCACACCTATTACTTCAAACCGTTGTACCATTCCAGCGTCTACCCTCCTTTCGGCCCGGACGCGCCGAGAATCCACGAGGACGCGCGCGAGTCTACCTGTGTAGTATAACCGGCGGGAGCAGACCTTAGTGTTGGGAAACTTACAGTTCGCGGATATCGCCCATGAATGGGATGAGCACTTCCGGCACTCGTACGCGGCCATCAGCGGTTTGGTAATTTTCTATGATAGCGGCCAGAATACGGCCGAGCGCAAATGCTGTTGCGTCGTTGGTATGCACCAGATCCAGGTTGCCATCCTGGCGCCGTACCCGAATCTTCAGATCACGCGCTTGATAGTCGGTTATGAAGTCGGCGGTATGCGTCTCGATATACCTGTTCTGACCCGGGAACCAGCATTCAATGTCGATGCCGCGGGCATTCGGCTTACCGATATCAAACGTGCATTTGAGCAGGAACTGATACGGCAGCCCGAGCTGCTGCACCAGGTACTCTTGAACCGCGACAAGCAACAGGTGCTCGTCCAGACCAGTCTCGGGCGTCGAAAACACCTCCATCTCCAGCTTGTCGAACTGGTGCATCCGGACGATACCCTCGGTATCCTTGCCGTACGTGCCGGCTTCGCGGCGGAAGCTCGTGCTATAGCCGACGTAGCGGATTGGCAGCATTTCTTCCGGCAGGATTTCGTTCCAGTACATCGTACACAGCGTATGCTCGGCACTGGCATTGAGCCAGAGGTCATCATTCGCAAGTCTGTACGTGACCTCTTCGGCGTTAAGACGCGCCGACGCGGCATACGGTTCGGTGCGCAGTACGGCGGGCGGCAGAACGGGAGTAAACGGCTTAACCGCAAGCTTAAGGTTATTCTCCTGAATAAGCTTTCGGATGATTTTTTCATCGCCGAGCGTCTGCAGTACGAACTGGATGACCGCAAACTGCAGTCGCACCAAATCTCCCTTGATGTAGGCAAAGCGGCTGCCCGAAATCTTAGCCGCGCGCTCTTTGTCGATGAGCCCCCGCGGTTCAGCGATCTCCCAGTGCGGCTTCGGCTGAAAGTCGTACGTCTTCTGTTCGCCGACTTTCTTGGTAACTTTGTTTTCTTTCTCGCTCAATCCAACCGGTACGTCATCCAGCGGCATGTTCGGTACCGCCTTCAGCAAGGCCAGATAGTCAGTATCGATCTGCTGGAGGTCGGCTTCATGCCGCGCAAGCTCTTCCTTAAGCTGCTTGCCAACGGCCAATTGCTCCTCACTTGGCTTTTGGCCCTTAGTCGTCTCGGCCTGTTCGTTGCGGCGGCGCCGTAGTTCCTCGATCTGCGTCAATCGTGCCCGCCGCTCCGAATCGAGCTTCAGCAGTTTTGCGATGTCAACGTCGTAGCCTTTCTGCTTGGTTTTTTCTTGCACGAGCTCCGGATTGTCCCGGACAAACTGGATGTCTAACATGGTATATACCTCATCTAGAAACTATTGATGGTACGGAATTATATTAGTCATGATATATATGCCGGCTTGGAGGCCGATGATCGCAATCCTGATGCGCTTGGTCCATATATCACCACTATCATGAGCCAATTATACAGGCTCCCGCCCGTGCGGCCATATCCTTAATTCGAGGCATAGTTCTTGGCCTTCCCGGTCTGCGCATGCACGGCTTTGAGTGTCAGCTCGGTCCGCTGGCGGGCATAGGCGCAAAACTCGCATGTCCCGCCCATCGCCGCCGTGCCTACGGGCGGCATGTCGCCTTCCAGACAAGCTTTCAATTTCCCGAGCGTCGGCTCGACCCAGGAGTCGTCACCCTTGTACGGGATCAGCTTGGTGCGGAACTCGACGCGGTCGAAGAAACCGTCCATATCAAGCCGTCCGTTGGTGTACACGAAATAACCGGTGTCACTGACCTTTAGCCCGTTTTGACGCAGCAGCCACTGGTATACCTCCATCTGCCGCTTGTAGCTAATCTGCCAGTCAGAATCGATGCTCACTTCCCGGTCTTTAGCGGTCGCCTTGTAATCGGCCACGATAACCTCACCGTTAATATTCACCCACAGATCATCAACAGCCCCAAAGACGTGCAAGTTTGTTGGCTTATGCAGCGCCACCACCCCAGTAAACGTCTCCCGCCAGGTATTCAGCTGATCGTGCTGAAACGGAATGGCGCTGATGCCGAATTCCACCATCAGCGGGTGCGGTTCACCCTTACCGCGGTAACTATCAAATTCCTTCTTAAAGAGCTCGTCGATCGCCTTGTTAATGTTGAACGGCGGCCCGTCCGGCCGTTTGATTTTCAGCCGGCCGTCCAGCCAAAAGCATCGCGCGCACTGCACAAACAGCTCGATTTTTGAGCGCGATACTTTATACGGCGCTTGTTGCCCGGGTACGTACGGTTGGCTCCGTTCCCTCCAGTAGTTCATATTTATAATATTGTATCAGTTCTTGCGGCCCAAAACGGCCAGCGACTCGATATGCGGCGTGCGGGGGAAGAAATTGAAGACCTCGAAATGGCCGACAGCGTATACTTCTTGCAGCTTGGCGATATCACGTGCCTGCGTCGCAGGATTACAGCTTAGGTAGACGACTTGCGGTGGCTTCATTTCTAGCACTTTTGCCGCGACCTTATTGTGCAACCCGGCGCGCGGCGGATCGAATATGACGGACTTACCGCTGGTTATATACTCCAAGGCTTTCTCGGCCGGCGTTTCTATAACATTAGCTTCGATGCCAGACTTTGATGCGTTGGTGCGCGCCATGGCCGCGGTAGCAGCATCAAGCTCGATCAGGTCGACCGCAACCTTTGCAATGCTTAGGGCAATGCTGCCCACCCCGGCGTACATATCGGTAAAGGCGTCGGCTTGGCAGTATTCGGCTATGCGACGGAGCGCTTGTTCAAACACGGGCACATTTACCTGAAAAAACGAATCCACATCGTACACAAACGATCGGCCGAGCAATGTATCTTCAAGCCGGCAATCACCATATTCGTGGCTTAGCTTAGTCGTCACTGATGCCGGACTTTTCGGATTGGAATAGTAGACCCGCAGGCCTTTAAGGCTCTGCGGTAGCCTGACCTCGGGGAATTTCTCGATTTTTACGAACAGGGCGGCAACTGTATTGCCCGCCTGATCACAGCGAACAATTATTGTTTTTAAGTCTCCCGCCCGAATATGCATATTTTCCAGCAGAGTACGAATACTCTCTGCCGCCGCATCCAGCGCCGGCATAGCTAGTTCGCTTCCTTGCACAATCTGCTTACCATGGCTACCTCGCTGATGCAGCGCCAGGTGCAGCCCTACGTCGTCACCCCAAAAGCTGTACTCCATCTTATTCCTGTAATGGAAAACCCCGGGCGGGTTTTCCATCGCACCTGCCGAAGTAAATTCGGCTTCGCTACCTGCCCGAACCGGCGCTGCCTTTCCTGAGCCCCAGTGCACGTCAAATTCTGGTAATATAACTCCGGCTTGTCGAAAGACGTCAGACACTATCAAGCCTTTATATTTATTTTCCGCAGCGAAGGTCAGTATCTGCCAAGGACTGGTTGCCAGATAGTTTGCCTCACGCGGGGCGATACGCTCAGCTGACGGCCGTACGACTTCCTCCGCAACAGCCTCGGCGTAGGTACGGCGTTGTTTAATAATGCGCAGCCGCACCAGCTCGCCCGGCAACGCATTCCATACAAACACTTTCTTGCCGTCCGCCATAACTCCTAGCCCCTGCCCGCCGTGGACGAGCTTGGTGATAACAACTTCTTCGTTTGTCAGCTGATTATTCATGTCCATAATTTTATGACTCATCAGCTAAGCTGTCGGCTAATTCGTCACTGTCGAAGACCAAAGCTTCGGGCCGCTGGCTCTTCAGCACATGGATATTACTAAAACCCCAGGTGACTGCCGCTGCCTTCATACCCGCGCGGTGTGCGGCTATAATATCCAGGTCTTCGTCACCGACATACCAGGTATCGTGCGGCTTGAGCTGATGTTCCCGCGCGAGGCGACGTAATGCACGGCCTTTGCGCCAGGGCACAACCCCGCCGTAAACAGCAGCGAAGCAATCGTCAACACCAAAACGCTGCAACGAGGCGTGGACATTGGCGGCGCTATTGGCACTGACCACGTAAAGCGCATACTTCTGGGCAAGCTTACGAATAATCTGATCCATACCTGGCACCAGGTCTATTTCGTCAACGTACCAGGCCATCCGGCGGCGAACCTTGGCAACTAAGAAGTATGCCCGCCAAAGTGGAATTTTTAGCTCCCGCAGCGCCTGCAGGCTCGACTTCCCCCGAAGCTTACTAATATCATCTTTCGATTGCTCTCGATGCAGCAGTTCGTGGACAACGCGCAGCATGACCGAAAAACTGTCAGCAATCGTCCCATCGAAGTCGAAGATTACTGCCTTAGTTACCTGCTTACCCATGGAAGGAGGAGCGCTACGGGCGAAGCACCGCAGCAAAAATCTGCCAGGCTACCGCCGTACTTATAATCAGACCGAGCATCATATACCAGAGCTCCCCGTACGCATAGTCTCGCCACGCCGCCTTCTTAATACGCATAAGGTACCTGTTGGCTCCAAAGGCCGCAATGAGTACCAGCAGTGTCACTAGCAGCGGGTATACATACATCGGCAGTACTCCCCCGTCGCCAAAAATAAGCGTAGCCGCTATATACAAACTGATAATCAGTAGCGGCGCAAGACCCGTCAGTACAGCCATCCACTCGTAGGGCCATTGCGCTGTCTGTTTTCGCTTGGGCTGGCGGGCATAAGCCTCCATGCCGTATCCGCAGACGCCCATAAACGCCGCGAAGCCCGCTACGAACAACACGCTGCCGAGATCATCCATACCGACGAACGAACCCAGGCTTACAAGCATCAAAGCCCACACGGCCGCTAGAGCAAACCATCGCAGCGGATTAACCCCCTGCCTTAAACCGTCTTCAAAACTTTTACGGCTCACCGTCGCAAGCGCTAGATGCAACACGGCCATTACAATAAACCACGCACTCAGCAGCCAGGCTATGTTGATGGCGAATAACTGGTGTACTGCCAGCGCACTCACCGGCTGATGCATCAGCTTTGCCTGGAGCGAGTCGGTGGTAATGAAAAATATATTGAGTGGCCGGTGGTATGGCACTCCGAAGAGCGGGATGGCCGCAGCTTGAGCCGCGTAAACAGCTGCGAAGACCACATTTGCCCGTCTGAGCGACTGGTTTGTAACACGCACGTTGTTGCCGAAAAAGCGTGCTGCCAACCTCTTAGGCTCAAATGTCATGCTGCCACTATACCATACTAACGATGGGACACCCACTGTGTGGTGCTTCCCATAACACCGAGCGTGTATTTATTTTCACGCTCGGGCTGCTCGTCCCACTAGCTACAGAGGCTCATACGGTACGTGGCAAATTCCGCGGCCGGTACGCTCGGCATATTTCTGGTGGTATGCTTCGGCTTCGTAGAAAGGGCCGGCAGCGGATATCTCGGTTACGATTGGGTGCGGCAGTTGTTTTTGCACCGAGCGCAGCACGCGCTGAGCGACATCCTTCTGCGCATCAGTAACGTAAAAAATTGCCGAACGGTAGTTCTCGCCAACGTCGGGCCCTTGCCGGTTTAACTGCGTCGGGTCGTGCAACCTGAAAAAGTGACGGACCAGCGCCTCGAACGATACGATATCCGGATCAAACTCAACGAGCACGGCCTCTGCATGCCCGGTCGTATGCGTCAACACGTCCTCATAGCTCGGGTTTTCGGTAGTTCCGCCGGTATAGCCGACGGTCGTCTGCGCTACGCCGGGCACTTGGTCAAAATAGAATTGCACTCCCCAAAAACATCCGGCGGCGAAAATTACTTGTTGCATATGCACCAGTATACCAGTCTGGGCACATGAACCGTATCTGATATAATGGTCGTTATGATATGTCACCTTCAGTAAATTCGTTGTAAATATTCCATAACTAGAAGGATTGACAATATGCTCATTACGGCTGACATTGAACAAAAAAGTATTGGCAACAAACCGTTGTTTGCCAACCTCAAACTCTCTATCGAATCTAACGAAAAGCTGGCCATAATCGGACGCAACGGCATTGGCAAGACGACGCTTTTCCGTATGCTTACCGGCGAGGATACGGACTACGCCGGCACCGTAATCCGCCGCAAGGGTGCTCGAATTGTCGCCACCCGACAGGAACATCACGACCTGGGCGCCCAGTCCGTTATTGACTACGTCCTCGACAACCTGCCGGAGTACAAACAGCTTAAGCATATTATCGATACCTATCCCGGCGTTATGGGCGACAACATGCATAGAATCGGAGTCTACAGCGAAGCGCTCGAGCGTTTTACGCAACTTGATTATTACACGGTTGATGATCGAATCAGGAGCTCGCTCGACGCATACCAATTACGCGCTGACCAACTGATGCAGGCGCTATCGGGCGGCCAAAAGCGGTTCGTCGAACTGATATGTGTTGAGCACTCCGCCGCTGACCTAGCCCTGATCGACGAACCAACCAACCATATGGATTATGTTGCCAAAGAAGCGTTCCTGGCATGGTTCGCATCGATCAAGCACGCCGTGGTGGCCATCACCCATGACCGTGATCTGCTGCAGATAGTATCACGCATTGTCGAGATCAAAGATCAGGCCGCTTACAACTTCCCCGGTAACTACGATGCCTACCTGCGCCAGAACGCCATGCGGACAACCAACGAGTTAAGCGAATACGAAACTGGGCAACGCCGCATTGTGAATATTAAGAAGCAAGTTCAAGCAGCACGCGCCAAAAAGAGCATCTGGCACGGTACGGCCGATCAGAAAAATCCATTTGTAGTACTTGAGACACGGCTGCTAAAGGAGCTGACGGAACTCACCAGCATGGAACGCCCGAGTTTTTGGATAGATCAAGAGTCGGTTGCCGACTTGCGGCCCAAAATTGCGGAAAGTTACCAAAAACATAAGGCCAAGACGATCCACATCCATCGTCTGGACCAATCCGAACGACAGCGCGAACTCTTGGAGCTTGATGGCGTTACGGTCGGTTATAGCTCGCCGCTGTTCGCGCCGCTCAGCTACCGGATACTGACGGGCGACCGCGTCCGCCTGGTGGGACGCAACGGCGCCGGCAAGACGACTCTTACCCGCGCCATCATAGAGACGGCAGCCGGCTCCCGGCCGCCGACGCTGCTTGGCGGCACCATCCGCACCGATACGAAGATACGAATCAACACTTACGAACAGGAAATTACCGATCAACTGCTTGACCTGACGCTCGCTCAAGCCATCGAACACGTCTACGGATTATACGACGTAGCTATTAGCAACGAGCAGATTATGCGTTTGCTGGCAGACTACCTATTTGACCCATATGGCGACCGCGATCACTATGTGCGCAATCTTTCCGGCGGGCAGAAGGCGCGGCTGCAGCTGATGAAGCTGTTCGCGAACGATCCAAATCTTGTCGTCGTTGACGAGCCGACGAACCACCTGGATTTGCCGTCCATTGAAGAACTCGAAGCGGCGCTAGTCCACTACAAAGGCGCCTTGCTCTATATCTCCCATGACAGCTATCTTGCAAAACACCTCGGCGGCGACGCTATAACGCTCTCTGCTGATCAGCCGGCGATTCCGACTGGCAAGCGGGCATAACTCGTTACTGGCACGGAGCGGGACTCTGCGGCACACTCACCCAGCCGGAGGCAAGATCAAACGGCGCAGTGATATGCAGACGGACGTTGTACGTGTAACCGATGCCAACCGGGGCGCTCAAAAGCGGCTGCGTAGCATCGGCAGCATTCAAGGTAACGACAGTCGCACCCGCGGCTATAGTCTGGTTAATATGATCGGACGAGATCGGCGGCACGGCAACAGTACTATCACCCTCAATGCGAGTTTCCCAGTACCATACGAGCGACGTATCGCTACTAAGCGGATTCGGCCACGTAAGCTGCGCCGAAGGAATATCCACCCACCGCTGCCCTTGCTTGCACGTCGTTGCTGACGACGCAAGCTGAATAGCAGGACCAACCCGAGGCGGCGCGAGCATCGGCGTAGCCGTCGGCCCTGAGGTTACACCATCTGCCGCTAGCGTACCACCTTGCTCTTGGACAGCATCAGCAACCGGCGGCTCCGCCACCGCCAGTTCTTTCGGTACTTCGGCTACCTTCAGCGACGCAGACACGTTTGCCGCTTTTTTCTTCGTTACTGTGCGCAGCATGGCGGTATCTACGTGTTTATTATGGATCAGCGATGAAAATGACTCTACCGAGTGCAGCTGCGTAACAATCTTGCCCTGCAGGTCGCTATACCGCGCGCCGCGCGGATTGGATGCCGCATCGACAACGACTGTGCTAGCAACAATAACCGTTGCCGCGACCAACAGCACGGTCGCAGTTGCAACCAAAGTAGTTCTGCGCCGAAGGTCGGATACGGTGTGCAGGAAGAGTATCAGGAGGCTCAGAAACCGCGTCATCCCATGGCTCGTCCGTTTATCAGTAGCTTATTATAGCACAAGCGCTCGCCGGCTTCGGTACGTTCCGTGTTAGGGGTCACTGCTACGACTTGGATTACTGTTTGCTTGCGGCCAAATCTTCGCGGCCGGCTTTGAATAACTTTGCCATCCAGATGAGCTCGTCATATAGCTTCTGGAGATTCTTAGCGTAGCGCGGCTCGTATTCCGGCTTCATCGCACCCGTCTCATCAAATATATCTTGAGCGCGCGGGAAATATACGTCCCACGACAGCGCCACCAGTCCCGTCTCTCGCACTGCCGGCACTAGCGATTCTACAGCCCGCACCCCACCCCAATTACCATCGCTGCAACCAGCAAAGGCTACCGGCTTGTGGTTATAATTTGCCAATTCGCTGTCCAGCAGACGTTTCAGCGAGCCGGGGAAGCTATGGTTATACTCCGGTGTCACGATGAAAAAGGCATCAGCCCTCGCAGTTATTTCGGTGTAGCGCGGATCTTTCCCTTCCGGATCGTTGCCATCACCCGGAAATGTAAAGTCCTTCGGATCGACAAAGATAATCTCCACTTCCGGCTGCTTACGGCCAAACTCGGCAATGTACCGAGCCGCCTTGATTGACAGTCGTTTTTCCCGGGTCGTTCCTTCAATTACGGCGATGGTAAGCGCTGTGTTCATAATCATCCTCCTTTTATGTTACGCGGTAGCGGCAATTTACAGCCTGCACAACAGCACGGCTACTTTCCCTCAAGCTCGTGAATGCGGCTATGGCCTAAACCGTAGTAATGCGCAATCTCATGCCAAAGTGTGTGACGGATTTGTTCCTTCAGCTCTCCGGTCGTGTTCACGCTGGCGCACATCGGATTCTTGAAGATGGTGATTTTGTCCGGATACAGACGCGTCACCCCCTGCCGCTGGCTAAGCGGCACACCTTCGTACAAGCCGAACAACGTTTGGTCGTGGCGCAGCTGCAGTTTCTCGCGCTGCTCCGGCGTTGGATCGTACTCGTACAGGATCGCCACATTTTCGAGACGCCCTGCATGCTCCTGCGGCAGCGTCGCCATCGCTCCATCAATGAGGGTTTGAAATTCCTCGTCACTGACTGTAATCATGGTTCGATTGTACCAGTTAGCAAGTCGAAACCGCCTAACTTATAGGAAGAATGCTTTGATGCCGAGCATAATCATCTGTGATGCGATGATAGCCAACAGTATGGCGGTAATTCTCTCTATGCCGCGAAGCGCCTCCTTGCCGAGAAGTTTGGTTATTTCCCCCGCCAAAGCAAGCAAAATGGCACCAACTGCCGAGGCGGCAATAATAGCGAGCACTACTCCAACCCGTCCGACTGCGTCGGCATTCGCGAACGAAATCATGGCGAACGACATACTGCCCGGACCAGCCAGCATGGGAATAGCCAGGGGTGAAACTACGATGCTTCTTGTATCCGGCGTATCGCTGTGCATTGACTGGCCGGCGAAGATCATCTCAAACGATATGTACAATAGCAACAAGCCGCCGCCGAGCCGCAGCGCACCCATCGACAGCCCGAATTGATGCAGTATCGCCTGTCCGAACAATGCGAACGCGAGGACAATAATACCCGCTATCAACGAAGCATATAACCCCATCCTCACGCGCCTTGCCGGCGATACGTTCTTGGTCAAGGACATGAATATCGGGATAGTACCGATAGAGTCCATCAGAAAAAAGATCGTTATAGTGTCGGTAAGAAATCTTTGCATATCGTTTGCGGCAAAACTACTACTTGGATAGTAGCAGGGCTCACGATTGTCCGCAATTAAGCTTTTGGTTTGGTATAGAGCTCCGGATAAATCGTTTTTGTTGTCTCGTCGACTTCGCTGCGGAGCTGTGGGAATGGCACGCCTTCTCGGGCCGTTACGCCTTCGAATATCCAAAAGACCCTTTCGCTGTAACCCCACCCGCAGGCCGGCGGCATGCCGTATTCCAGCATCTCGATGTAATCAATGTCGAGCATCATGGCCTCGGCATCGCCGGCATCCCGCATATGCTGCTGCTCTATAAAACGCTGCAGTTGATCAAGCGGATCGTTGAGCTCACTGAAGCCGTTGCCGATTTCGCTCCCTGCGACGATCGGCTGAAAGCGCTGAACCGTATCAGGCCGATCAGGATTCGTCTTAGACAACGGGCTGATGAACACGGGCGTATTGATCAACCACACCGGGCCGGCGACATCTTTACGGATATGCTTCCAGAGCTTGTCTATACCGCGAGCCTTATTCTCTGTCTTTTCGACCTCTAACTTATTATCGGCGAGCGCCTTCTTCACCTCATCCAACGTGCAGTGATAGACATCTAAGCCGTAATGCTTCTGGATTGTTTCCGCATAATCCCACTGCTCCCAATCTTTGCTTAGGTCGACTTCGAACTCACCGATTTTGAATTGCAGTTTGCCGAAGGTTTGCTGCAACACATAACGGTACATATCGGTCATAAACTTCATGCCGTCCTGCCAGTCGGCGTACGCCCAATACCACTCCATTGCGACATGCTCAGGCAAATGCTCGTCCGAATAGTTTTCGTTTCTAAAGCGCGGCCCGATATCGAAGACCTTTTCGTACCCGGCACCGATCAAACGCTTCAGCGGCAACTCATGGCTGATACGCAAATAAAAGTCCTGGTCAAGCGCGTCCATATGGGTGACAAACGGATTAGCATCAGCGCCACCCGTGGTATGCTCCAGCACCGGAATGTTAATCTCGATAAACCCATTATCAATGAGATACTGGCGGGTCGCCTGCCAGAAACGGCTGCGACGGATAAAACGCTCGTAGACATCTCGGTTGATGTTCATATCCACGTAACGGCGACGCAGGCGTTCTTCTTTATTCGTAAACCCGTCGTGGGCAGTAGGCATCGGGCGCAATGCCTTAGAAAGCAGGCGCAGGTGCTCAACATCAATAGTAATCTCGCCCGTTTTAGACTTAATCAGTGCGCCTTTAATCTCGATAATATCACCCGTATCCAATAAGTTTATATTGTCGAAATTAAGCTCGCTATTACTATATCTGGCATCCGAAAGTTTTGAGGATTGCAGAAAAAGCTGAATGGTTTCGTTTTGTTGTTTAACACTCATGAAAGCTATCTGCCCGTGCTTTCTAATACTTGTTACGCGACCTGCAACGATAAGTATCTGCCCCTCAAACTCACTATACCTCTCCTTTATACGCTTAGTCGTACGTGTACTCTCAGCATGTCCGGCAAATTCTGCCGCGTCCGACCGTGCCGGATAAGGATTGACTCCCAGCTTCTTCAGTTCGTCCAATTTACGCAAACGCTCGTCGCGCAGTTCTTTCAGTGTTGCCATTGTCTACAATAGTACCAGACATATGTGTAATTAAGTATCGGGCGGCCGATATTCGGCATATCACTTGGAGGCAAGAAGCCGCGTAAGCGTTAGGAAATCTCGATAACTTCGTAGGCAGCGGTCTCGGTCGGCGTCTTGATCTCTATCTGCTCGCCCACCTTTTTGCCCAGCAACGACTTGCCGATAGGCGACTCGTCGGAAATTTTGCCTTCCAGCGGGTCGGCCTCGACGGTACCTACAACCTGGAATGCCTTGCTTCTGCCGTCGGCGCTTTTTAGCTTGATCTTGCAACCAAGTTGGACGGTCTTGCTGCCGTTTTGCGGCGAAGTTATAATTTCGACGTTCTGCAGGATATGTTGTATTTCCTGAATGCGGGCTTCGTTCTTCTCATGCTCCGCCTGCGCCGACTGGTACTCGGCATTCTCAGACAAATCACCGAACTCACGCGCGGTCTTTATGCGGTCAGCGACGGCGCTGCGTTCGGAAACAAGCATATCGAGCTCTTTGCGCAATTCTTCTGCTCCGTCACGGGTTAGCCGATAAGTTTTCTTCAACATGTTTGTCAATACTCCTTTGGTATTACTTCCCTAATACTTGTCTCCGGCTAACAGACCGGCTGGTGCCACACGGAACATTACTTGGCGAACCTACCCATTAATTCTGATTCGCTCATTTGGGTAGCCTTGTCGCTCGTCCGTGCCTTGTACTCGTAGGTCTTAGCCGCAGCTGTTTTGTCGCTGATGACAATTCTATGCGGCGAACCTATGAGGTCTGCGTCAGCGAACATCTCGCCTGGCCGCATGTTACGGTTATCATATAATATAGAAATCCCGGCGGCTGTCAATACAGAATATAACTGCTCAGCTTGCTTGACCACTTTTTCGCTGTCGCCAATCCGGACAAGATGGACTTTGAACGGCGCCACAGCCTCTGGCCAGACAATACCCTTGTCGTCGGCAAAATGCTCGACAATCACGCCCATTAGGCGTGTCACACCGATTCCATACGATCCCAGTACTACCGGCTTGTCGGTGCCATCCTCGTCAGTAAAATATAATCCGAGCTGCTCACTCTTCGCGGTGCCAAAGCTAAAAATATTACCCACTTCCGCCGCTTGAACTTTTTCAAGCTTGCCCTTATCCAGGCCGAGCTGCCGTAGTACCTCATCCGTATACACCTCATCGTTTATGGCCAGCTTGCGGCTGCGATCAAGGTAAATCGTATCCTCGCCCGCTTCGCTTACGGTTTGGAATTCGTGACTAAATTGGGTGAATGCACCGCCGGAAGCGAACGTTACGTAAGTTATATCGCCCAGACCGACGCGTTCAAACACCCTCAGATATGCTTGCGTAACGGCATCGTAGAACTTCTGATGTTCGGTGTCACTTCGTGAATAGGAATACAAATCTTTCATTACGAATTCTCGCCCGCGCATGATGCCGCTCTTGGAGCGCAACTCGTTGCGCAGCTTCGTTTGAAACTGATAGACGTTGGCCGGAAGATCACGATAGCTGGAAATATAGTTCTTCATCATTTCAGTAATCTGCTCTTCGTGCGACCAGCCGAAACCCACTTCCGTGCCGTTCTTAAACTTCGATTTGAACCACACATCGACTTTCGCGTCGTCCCAGCGGTCAGTCTTTTCCCATAGCTCTCGGCGCTGCAGACTGGTCATGATAAGCTCCTGCCCGCCAAGAGCGTTCATCTCCTCACGGACAATCGTTTTTATATTCTCTAGCACCCGTAATCCCAGCGGCAGGTAGGCATACACGCCGGCCATTTCTTTATGGATAAAACCAGCCTTGATAAGCAATTGGGCGTTTTTGGCAGTCTCGTCGGCGGGGACAGTTTTGCTGGTCTTAGTAAACAACTCACTCATTTTCATAAAGGCTACTCCTTAGCGATCTATTAAGGTAAAAAGAGTTGGCGCACTAAATAATAATAGACTTCGGCCTGCCGGCCGGCGTGAAGGTAGTATACGGACGCACCGCGGTTATTGTAGACGTATGCATTGCCCATCATTGTAGCACACTAGTGAAGAGCGAGAATGTAGAGAGAAACAAACGCCACGCCATTTTTTATGGCGTGCAATGTAATGCCCGCCCACAAGTTACCGGTTTTTTCGCGCAAGAACACCAACACCAGCGACAGCATGAAGGTATCGATTGCACCGACCCAGAGCGGCCCAGCATCACCCCCTTCAGCCAAATGCGCCGCGCCGAACAGGCCGCTCACTATAAGCGCAGCTACAATCTTAGGCATCCATTGCCGCAAACCGGTGTAAAGAAACCCGCGCATTGCAATTTCTTCCGCAAGGGGCGGTACAACGACAAGGCCGACAAACGTCAGGATTAGCGACAGCTGGCCATGAACGGAATCAAAGCCGAGCTCTTGCTTTTGGCTAATATTCAGCGACGGTATCAGCACGCCAACAATGGCCACGACCGCGATAAACAATACGTAATACGGCACTGCGGCCAAGACGCCAAATAAGATGTGCTGCGCTTTTGGTACTTTCAATCCAATCGTTTCTGGACGCCAGCGGAACCACTTCAGCAGCAGCATTACGCCACCGATAATCAGCCCATCTGCCAGCAACCCATAGGCAAATTGGACAGCTACAGAGCCATCCTTCAGCCAACTGCCGCCCTGTCCACCGAACCAGTGATACACGACCGGGATAATGCCCACAATCAAACCGCCGATAATCTGAGCAGCGAAGAATAGGACCACCGTGGCGCCGAGCGCAAGACCGGCTATACGCGCGCCATGTAACGGCCGCTTTAACGCTGCTGCTGCGGGTTTAGAGGAATCTTTTGACATCGACAATAGTCACCAATATGATGAGCCCGATCAGCAACGCAAAACCGGTGGCGTTAATGGCTTCTTCGCGCTTAGGTGTCAGTGGTTTTCTGATTGCCCGGGTAAATAGCATCAGCCACAAACGGCCGCCGTCCAGCGCGGGAATAGGCAAAATATTCATAATAGCTAATGTCAGCGACAGGATGGCGACAATCAGCAGAATGTAGCGATAACCGAGCGCGCTGCCGTATTTAAACACAAAGAATATACCGACTGGCCCGGAAACCTGCGACGACGCCTGATCCTGCCCGGCCCGGCGCGCAACCGTGTTGCCCGTGACGCCGCCGGCAATGGTACTGCCCAGTCCTGCTATTGCCTTACCCAAACCTTCAAATGTCAGTACCGTAAACTGCTTAACGACGCCGGCCGCCACAATCGGTGCTGACCAGGTGGAGCGCACCACATTCACGCCATGCTGTCCCTGATAAGCGCTTACACCCAGATAGCCCGTTTGTTT
>JBGPNM010000010.1:0-28569 GCA_041487535.1 Candidatus Saccharimonadia bacterium | reverse complement strand
TGCTGAACATGTTCGGCGGAGGTAGCCAGACCGGCATCATTAACCGACACGAGCAGGCTCTCACACGAACAAGGCCCTAGCGATTGGCCGTAATGTAGGTGCCGGCCTTACAAATGCGGACAATCCCATCGCTGCCTTTGTCGCCTTTTACGCGCACACTGTCGCCGACCTTCACATCAGGCACCTTGATCGCATCGCGGTCGCACGCAGATTCGCCGGCATCTAAATGTACGATGATCTTCTGGCCATTTACGTCAACCAGGTAGACTCCCGGCCCGTCAGTAGCCATCGCGGACGTATCGATTGACGTGAGCCGTCCTGCATAAGATAGATTTATAGATGCTTTATTGCTATGCGTCTGAGCATACAGGAAGACACCAGTACCGGTAACGACTAAAGCTGCTAATGCGACAGAAATGATGATAGTTTTGTGTTTGTTCATAGTCTTCACCCACTTATTGATTTATTATGGTATCTTCCGCCACTTTTAGTGCCGCACGTCCAGTGACGGATTGCGGCAGTATATACGTGCCTGTAACATTGCCTGGCTTCCCTATGCTAGCACCCCCGGCAAGAGGATAACATCAGAGAAAGGCATTCTCCTAGTGCAATAAACTATGCGAGTGTCCTACTATTGCCCAGAATTTAGGTTTTAGCATTGTTGTTCATTATACAATGGTAGGCTTCACTTTGCGATCCCCTACTGATAGCGCCGGATATGTTCGGCGGAAGCGGCTAGGCCGTCATCAGTAACCGACACGAGCAGGGCGTTGAATTGGCGGCGGCCGGTGCTGGCCAATTCGTTGCGGGTCTGCAGGCCGTCGCGCCAGCGGGGAATAACGCTGTCGAAGGATATACCCAGCGACGCATCGAGCGCGCCGCACATGCCGATGTCGGTCATATGTGCCGCGCCGCCCGGCAGTACGCGGGCATCAGCAGTGGGCACATGCCAGTGGTCGCCGATTACCGCCGTTACACGCCCGTCCAGGTAATGGCCGATCACCACTTTCTCGCTGCTAAAATCGCCGTGGAAATTGACGATACAGGCGGCGCGTGGCACAGCTACCTGCGACGCTAAAATCTGGTCCACGACCTTCAGGGGGTTATCTATGGCCTGGTCAGCATCGCGGCCGACGATTTGCCCGACCAAACTGATAACGAGCACTTCACCCTTCGCTGTGTGCGCATACTTATACCCCTGCCCTGGCGTGCCTTCCGGATAGTTCGCCGGCCGGATGATAGGCGCTTCCGGGTCGTCAAGCAAGGGACTAATCGTTTTACGCTTCAGGCTCCAGTTGCCGCCGCTGCAAAAGTCCACGCCCATCCCGCGCAGGCGAACAAAGTCCTCCGGCGTGATCCCCTTGCCGCCGCTCACGTTCTCGCTCTGCGCAATAACAACATCGATGCCGTACTTCTGCCGCAACCCGGGCAACACCTCAGCCACCGTCCGTATGCCCATCTCGCCCATAATGTCACCGACGTAGAGAATGTTCATGCCTACTGTCGCTCCTTTAGCCACTGAGGCATCTCCTCAAACGTCAAGAGAGGAATATCGCGGATGCTGTCTTCTTCAGTCATACCTGGGTACACCTTCCGATAGGCGTTGACGACGTTACCGTTGATAGTCTCTTGCCCGTTTAGACCAAGAGACTCGACAACCGCTTGGAGTGCTTCATCGTTCGGCCCTTCTATTTCAACCATCGGCGGCAGCCACGGCCACTCGTCAAGCGATATCTCGCAACCGCCCATGCGCCAGACTTCACGTTTTGTATGCTGTTCGGATATAACCGCCAGGCCGATCTTCTCAAACAGGGCAATGGTGTTTTCATACGATGAAACTTCAGTCTCGATCTCGTGCGTGTCGTGATTTTCGCTTTTCGCAATTTGCTTGTAGGTAAGCAGAGCGCGGCCACCTTCATCACGAAGCCGCACAAAACTCCAGGCACCGTCCACGCCGTGCTGCAAATGCTGATCTGGGTAGTCGATGATGACTCGTCGCATTGCACGCATGGGGTACGCTTGCCGTGCGCCTGCCTCAAGCAGCTTTTGGCGCAACTCCTCGTAATCCACTCCGAAAAATCTGATTTCAATTTCGGCCTGCATGTCTACTATTGTAGCCGACACTCTGTTACTTGGCGTACTCGATAGCGCGGGTTTCGCGGATGACGTTCACCTTGATGGTGCCGGGATACTGCATGGAAGACTCGATTTTGTTGGCGATGTCGCGGGCCAGTTTGATGGCAGACAGGTCATCGATCTGCTGCGGCCGTACAAATACGCGCACTTCGCGGCCGGCGCTGATGGCGTACGATTTCTCGATACCTTTAAAGCCGTTAGCTACGTTCTCCAGCTCGCGCATGCGTTCAGCGAAGTTTTCGGCCGAGATATTGCGCGCACCGGGACGGGCCGCGCTGATAGCATCCACCGTCCGTATCACCAGCGCTTCTACGCTGGTCGCATCCACGTCGTCATGATGCTGTTCGGCGGCCAGAGCGACCGCTTCGGGGGCACCGTACTTGCGTAATATTTCGCCGCTTATGTGGTGGTGCTTGCCTTCCATCTTGTGTGTCATCGCCTTGCCGATGTCATGGACGAGAGCGGCATACTTGGTAATCTTGACATCAGCCCCGACTTCTTCGGCAATTAAGCCGGCCATGTGCGCCATTTCGGTGGAGTGCTTCAGCACGTTCTGGCCGTAACTGGTACGGTACCGCAGTTCCCCAAGCAGGTGCAAAATCTCGCGCGGCACACCCAAAACGCCGACCTCGCGGGCAGCATCTTCGCCGGCCCGCACGACTTCTTTTTCCACGTTCTTTTGCGCTTTATCTACCACTTCTTCGATGCGCGCCGGGTGGATCCGGCCGTCCTTCATAAGTAATTCCATTGACTGCCGGGCGACTTCGCGGCGGATCGGGTCGAAGCTGGACAACACGACATAACCCGGAGTGTCGTCCACCATAATGTCAACGCCAGTCGCCCGCTGCAACGCCTGGATGTTGCGGCCTTCCTTGCCGATAATGCGCCCTTTCATTTCTTCATCCTCCAGCTTGACGCTGGCAACGGTCCGCTCGGCCGTGACTTCGCTGGCCATGCGCTCCATAGCGGTAGTGATAATCAGCGCGGCCTGCTCGTCGGCATTCTCCCGCGCTTCATTTTGCAGCTTCGAGATTAGTCCCGTCAGGTCGTCCTTAATGTCCCGCTCGGTCATCTGCATCAACTTCTCAGCCGCCTCGTCTTTGCTGAGCTTGGCGATTTTCTCCAACTTTTCCTGCTGGCGGGTGCGGATCTCGCGGATTTCATCCTTTAGCCTCTCAGCCTCATCTTCACTCTTGCGTAGACTTTCGGTCCGCTTGTCCAGATTATCGAGCTTGGTGTCGAATGTTTCCTCCCGGGCCACCAGGCGCTGCTCCAGATCCTTCAGCTCGCGCCGGTGTGTTTGCTCTTCTTGGCGCGCTTCGGTAGCCAATTTGGCGGCATCCTCACGGGCTTGGGCGACCAGCTTGTCGGCTTCACGTTTCGCCTTATCGAGTTCGCTCTTCGCCTGATCCTCAGCCGTACCGGCTCGGCGCTTTGCAATTACTGTATTCGCTCCAAAACCCACGGCAATGCCGACCACTGTCAGCACTATGGTCACTGGTTCCATAATTGTTCCTTTCTATCGGCAGATAAGAGGATACGCTAGGGCAATCGCTCTCACGTCACTAGCCCCAAATGTTCCTTACTACCAAAATCGAATTAAATAGAGTCTGTCGGATCGCTAATCGTATAGTACAAAGCAAATCCTTACCCCAACTATACCCTTTTTTGTCAAATTCGGTCAATGTTTCTGCTCGGTGATATGGACAGGGGAGCCGTATTCGGGCAAGACGACGCGCTCATTCTTGCCGCTGCGCAGTACGGCTAAGCCCTCCGCCAACCAATCGTCGCCTTGGGCAGCGACAATAGGAATATTCAGCGCGTAGGCTAGGGCGTTGGCCACGCTGAGGCCGATGCGCAAGCCCGTGAAGCTGCCCGGCCCCTTGAAGCAGGCGATGCCCTGGAGATCATGCAACGTCTTGCCGTGACCTTTCAATAACTCATCAATCTTCGTGTGCAGCGTGATCGAGAGCTCACGGTGCGCCTGCCACGTTTCGTGCGCAAGCTGCTGCTTGCCGTCAAACAGGCCGACCTCGGCCTCCGGTCTGTCTGTACGGATAGATAGAACAAGCATTACGCCTCCTCTGGGATGAGGTACGCACGGTCTTTGGGATAAGTAAAGGTCAGCCTGCGCTCCAGTTCCCCCATGGCTTGAATTTCGATAGTTACGCCGCCTTCTGGCAGCACGTGACGGGCGATATCACCCCACTCGATAATCACCACGGTGTGCGGTTTGCCCGCGACTTCGGCAAGCTCGTCCGCCATCACGCCAGCCTCCTGCAGGCGGTAAAAATCAAAGTGATAAAGGGTAAGATCGCCGGCCGTATATTCTTGGCTAATAGTGAACGTCGGGCTGGTAATGTGGTCGCGGCTGCCCGCCCCTTTGGCCAGCCCGCGCACAAAGGTGGTTTTGCCGCCGCCCAGATCGCTAATGAGCTCAATCACCTCGCCGCCGCGCAAACGCGCGCCCACGGCCGCACCAAGACGTTCAGTAATTTCAGGGCCAGCGGTTGCCGTGCGCCATCGTAGCACTGTGTTCATCATCGTAATAGTAGCGCGCAATCGGACGCCCCCGCAAGCACGAGCGTCATGCCGGGCCCGCGAATGCGGTGTACAATATGAGTATGCTGCAGCTAAGCGGACAAATCCTGAACAAGCCGGTGTTATCACTACGCACAGGCGGTCCGGTGGCCTGGATAATCGCCCCTATATTCAACCCGCACAAGCTGAGCATCGAAGGTTTTTACGTGCGGGACGGTGCGGACAAACGCGAGTTGATACTGCTATGCCAGGACATCCGCGAAATAAGCGGGCGGGGCTATATCATCAACGACCACGATGTGCTCGCTCAGCCCGACGATCTGGTGCGCCTAAAGGATCTGCTGGACATGAACTTCGAATTGCTAGATAAGCTCATCGAGACCACCAGCAAAGAAAAAGTCGGCAAGGTGAGTGATTACGCAGTAGAGACAACCAGCATGCAGGTGCAAAAAATCTACGCCTCGCGTTCGTTCTGGAAGAATCTGACCGGAGGTTCGCTCAGCATTGACCGCTCACAGATCGTAGAGATTACCAACCGCCGCATTATCATCAATGAACTCCTGCAGGGTAAACGGTCAGTCGCGCCGGCATCAGCACCGATAGTAACTTAAGTGGCGTTGCTTTAATTACGAGAAGACAGCAGCCCTTGCCTTGGTTATGTCACTTTTTCCTACTCCTCCTTGAGCGTATTTTTAATATCGTCGTAGCCGAAACCCTGACGCGCTAGATATTGCATAAGTTTGAGCTTGTCGGCCTTGTACTTCGGCAAGTTACGTTTTTTGGCGATGACGGCGCGAAGGGCAGCCTGCTCATCTGCACCATCTTCGGCAAGTACCTGCCCGATCAACTCGCCACTGACCTGTTTGGCTCGCAGCTCCTGTTGTAATTTTCGCTTCGAAGTAGGGCGGAGCAGGCGACGGTTGGCTACGAAGGAGCGGGCAAACACCTGGTCGTCCAGCAAACCTATTTTACTTAACTTGTTAAGTATTACGTCAGCAAGGGCAGGGGAGACAGTTTTGCGTTTGAGGTACGTTACCATTTCCCCAATGCTGCGCTGCCGCATGGCGGCATACCGCAGCGCGGCGCCATAAGCCTTATCGTCGGCCGATTGGCGTTTCCAATCGCCCAGCTCCGCTTTTGTCAGCTCGTGCCCCGGGGCCAAGCCGCTTTGCAGCAGTGCCGCCTCGCTCAGCGAAAAGGTGTATTTCCCGTCAACAAAGATGGAGTATAGCCCTTTTTGCTTCTCCTGCTCAACGATTCGCGTGATCTTCATAATGCCAGGTGCGGGCTTTATTCTTCTCTTCTTTGGCGCGGAAAGCTTTCTCGAGATCAATGCCAAGCCTGTTGCAAATGGCAACAAGTACCCAGAACACGTCAGCAGCCTCCTCGTCGATATGGCTATCCCGGGATGCAGGGTCTACCTTGCCGCCCACGTGTTTGCGTACAGCCTTCGCCAGCTCCCCAACCTCTTCGCAAAGCATAAGCATTGCGTAGAGCTCTTCATCGTTATGACCGCGGTACACTAAAGCCTTGGCGATGTATTCCTGCACGTCTGCGAGTGTCGGTTCGGCTTTGAGTACCGGAAGATCAGCCATAGTTTATTCCTTCGCGGCGGCCGCAGCGCTTTCGCGCACCTTCTTGGCAATTTCTTCCATAATCTTCGGATTTGCCTGCAGGTAAGCCTTGGCAGCCTCGCGGCCCTGACCAATCTTGGCGTCGTTGTACGCGAACCAGGCACCGGACTTCTCGACGATGTTCCGGGTGACGGCCTGGTCCAGGATGTCGCCGGACTTGGAAATGCCTTCGTTGTACATGATGTCGAACTCGGCCTCGCGGAACGGCGGCGCGATTTTGTTCTTTACCACCTTCACGCGCGTGCGGTTGCCGATGACGCTCTCCGCTTGCTTAATCTGGCCAATGCGGCGGATGTCCATGCGCACCGAAGCGTAGAACTTCAAGGCATTACCGCCGGTGGTCGTCTCCGGGTTGCCGAACATCACACCAATCTTCATACGTATCTGGTTGATGAAAATAACAGTGGTTTTAGAGCGGCTGATGACGCTGGTGAGTTTGCGCAGCGCCTGGCTCATGAGCCGTGCCTGCAGGCCAGGCAGGCTATCGCCCATTTCGCCTTCGATTTCCGCACGCGGCACGAGCGCTGCCACTGAATCTATCACCACTAAATCGATCGCGCTGCTGCGCACCAAGGTCTCGGCGATCTCTAATGCCTGCTCGCCGTTGTCCGGCTGGCTGAGGAGCAAATTGTCGATATCCACGCCGATGCGCTTGGCGTAAGACGGGTCGAGGGCATGCTCGGCGTCGATGAATGCCGCTGTGCCGCCGGCGCGCTGCACTTCGGCAATCGCGTGTAACGTCAGGGTCGTTTTACCGGAAGATTCCGGGCCGTAAATCTCGATCACCCTGCCCCGCGGCAGTCCCCCGCCCAGGGCCAGATCAAGCGAAATGCTGCCGCTGGGTATGCATTCGACCTTGGCATGTGCCGACTCACCAAGCTTCATGATGGAACCCTTGCCGAACTGTTTTTCGATTGTTTCCAGCGCCAGACTAAGCGCCTTCGCCTTGCCTTCGATGGACCCGCCGGCTACCGGCACCTGCTTATCCGAAGCTTGTTTGTCCGCCGCCATACTTCATCACCTCCCTATTCGTAGCATTATGTACTCCACCAGCATCTGTCGGTTCCAGTATAGCAAGCGCACAGTTTCATGAAAATTGCTTATGTTACGGCGAGTAATTAAGAGCGCTCGAAAATTACGACAAATTTTGAAGCCTCTCTTGCTCACGGGCGGCGCCCAACGTGCAAAGACTTCAAGCTACGTAGTATAGCTATTAACTACAGAGCCTGGTATTTCTGCTTTTTGAGGATTATTGGTAGAATGTGCTACAGAAGGATGGAAACAGTGGCCGAAACACAAACAGACGCCAGTAGTTTGAGGGGTATGAGATGCGCATAGCTAACTCTCTGGTTGAGCGTCTCTTAAAAGACGCCGGCAAACTGACCGACGACCAGCTGACGGAGCTGCGCAAGCAACAGCTGAAAGAAAAAAAGCCGCTCCGGGATCTGGTTATCAAAAATAACCTCATCAGCGAAAAAGAGCTGACCAAGCTCTACGCCGATGAGATTGAAGTGCCGCTGCTTGAGCTGAACGCTAAAGACATCAAGAAAGACATCCTGAACCTCCTGCCGGAACGGATCGCCCGGCAATACCACGCGGTGGTATTCGACGTGGACGAGAATGACACCAAACTCGTCGCCATGGAAGACCCGGACGATATCCAAGCGCTCAACTTTCTGCAAAAGCAGCTCGGCAATAACCTTCGCGTGTACATCACCACGGACAGCCAGCTGCAGGCGGCGCTGGACCAATACCGCGAGAGCGGCCAGCTCGGAAACGAACTGACAAAAGTCATTTCCGGCCAGAACGAACCCGACGACGCGGAAGAAGCAGACGCCGAGGATTTGGCCGAAGACTCGCCAATCGCCCAAACAGTCAACCTTCTGATCGAGTACGCAATCAACTCCAACGCGAGCGACATACACGTTGAGCCTCGCGAAACGTTCGTATTAGTGCGCTACCGCATTGACGGCATTTTGCGCGAAGTCAACAAGCTGCCGCGTAAGATGCTTGGGGCATTGGTGTCGCGCATTAAAATCCTATCCAATCTGAAGATAGACGAGCACCGCGCACCGCAGGACGGCCGCTTTAAGGTGCAGGTCGGCAGCGGTTTGTACGCTATCCGTGTCTCTACCCTGCCGATTGTTGACGGCGAAAAGGTGGTAATGCGCATTTTGAACGAATCGAGCAAAGCCGCCGGTTTCGAGGGCTTGGGCTTCTGGGGGGCGGCCATGGAAACGCTCAAGCACGCCATTGTACAGCCGCACGGTATGGTGCTGGTGACCGGCCCGACGGGTTCCGGCAAGTCAACCACGCTGTTTAGCGTGCTGAGCATGCTAAACACGCCGGGCGTGAACATTGCTACCGTAGAAGACCCGGTTGAGTACCGTATACCGGGGGTGAACCAGACGCAGGTTAACCCGATTGCCGGCATGACATTCACCAACGGTTTGCGCGCGCTGCTGCGCCAAGACCCTAACATCATTATGGTTGGTGAGATCCGCGACAGCGAAACTGCCGAGCTGGGCGTGCAAGCTGCCCTGACGGGACACTTGGTATTTTCAACCCTGCACACCAACAACGCCGCCACTTGCTTGCCGCGCCTCCTAGAGATGGGTATTGAGCCGTTCTTGATTGCCAGTACCGTCCGCGCGGTTATCGGCCAGCGCTTGGTGCGGCGTCTGTGCGTGGAGTGCAAAGAAGCCTACGCTCCAAGCGAAGCAGATCTCAAACAGCTGATGAAGACGTTTAGGATCGATGGCGCCGCCGGCATGAAGCAGATGAACGAGCTAGAGGCACAAGCGCTGCAGGACGGCATCGGCATACCCAGTAGCAACGCAAAAGGCGCCAAAGCCGGTGCGGCTACCGATCTGAGCACGACTCCTACGACTTTCAAACGGCTATTCAAAGCGCACGAGGACGGATGCGCCGCATGCAACCACAGCGGCTACCGCGGCCGCTTTGGCATTTACGAAGTGCTACACAACTCCGAGACCGTACAGAAGCTTATTGTCGGCAGCGGCACCAGCGACAGTATCCAGCAGGCAGCCATCCAGGAAGGTATGCTTACCATGCAGCTCGACGGTTTTATAAAGGCGTTGCGCGGCGAAACCACAATAGAGGAGGTTCTGCGCGTAACCGCAGAAGAATAGTATGCGATTTAGTTATACGGCGATAAATCACGACGGCAAAAAGCTTAACGGAGCTTACGATGCGCCCGACCGTGACGCGCTCATTGCCGCGCTCAGCAAACAGGGTATGCGCCCGATTCTTATCAAAGTGGACACAACCAGCGGCAACAAAGCCCGTCTGGGTAATCTGTTCAGGCCCAAAGTAAAGCTCCGTGACCTGGTGATGTTTACCCGCCAGCTTTCCACGCTTGTTTCGGCGGGCGTACCGCTGCCGCGCTCGCTGGCAACACTGCAAGAACAGGCCGAAAACAAATATTTCAAGACCGTCATCGGCACCGTTGCCAAGGACATCCAGTCGGGCATACCGCTGGGCGACGCATTTGCGCGGTTTCCTGACGTATTCTCCGAAGTATATATCAACATGGTCAAAGCCGGCGAATCAGGCGGCATTCTGGACGATATCCTCAAGCGCCTGGCCGACCAGTCTGAGAAAGACGCCAGCATGCGCAAGAAGGTCAAAGGCGCCATGACGTATCCGGTCATGATATTTTCCGTCACTATCGTTGCTTTCTTCGGCCTCATGATCGGCATCGTTCCCAAAATCGGCAAAATCCTGACCAGCCTGAGCGGCGGCGGCGCATCATTGCCAATATACACCCGTGTGCTGCTCGGCATCAGCGACTTTTGCCTTAGCCATAGCGTTATCCGGCATATCCCGGTACTAGCCCTGATACCAGTACTCAATTCGGCGCCGAACATCCTCTTCATAGTCGCACTGTCCGGCGTTGCCGCCTACTTTCTGCTTCGCTACATCCGCACGCCCAAGGGCAAATACCGCTTCCACGCGCTGCTCCTAAAGATACCCGTCGTGAAAGTTATCATCGTGAAAGTAGCCATCTCGCGGTTTGCGCGCACGTTCTCGGCCCTTACTTCTGCCGGCGTTACCGTGCTAGAGGCCCTAGAGGTAACCGGTGGCGCCATCGGCAACAAAGTGATCCAGGCCGAGCTAGTAGCGGCCGCGATTGAAGTGAGGAACGGCAAACCGCTGAGCAAACCGCTGAGCAAAAGCGCCATCTTCCCGCCGATTGTCTCGCAGATGCTCGCCGTCGGCGAAGAGACCGGACAGATCGATAAAATCCTGGTGAAGATTGCGGACTTCTACGAAGAGGACGTCAACGGACTGATCGACAACCTGGCCTCGATCATCGAACCGGTCATGATCATCGTACTTGGCGGCATGATCGGCCTCATTGCCATCAGCGTCATGGGCCCCATCGCCTCCCTCAGCACGCATGTCAGCCCGAACGGGTAGCGTAAAGTAATATACTATAATAATCCGCTACTTTAAGAAGCCGGGTACGTCTTCGTGAAACAGGGGTAATCATTAGCTTTATATGTAAATAATGTTGCTTTTGTGTCATTCTTGTTGTAGCATAAATTTAATGCTTCCTCTGCGGTTATTTATGAAGAGTAAGTTTTGGCTTGTCTTTGCCGCGCTGTTAGTAACGCCCGTGCTGTATTACGGTACTGCATCTGCGACAGTCTTCGGCGGTAAGTGGCCACGGTCCGGTACATATCTATATCTGTATTACTACTATGGTGGTTACCATCGCTATCTCGGGAATGTCTATCAAGGTGGCGCCAACTGGACGAATACACCGACAAAGGTTTACGTTCAAAACTGGCCAGGGGTACCTTATGCCCTGGAGATTAGCGCATATGATACGTACGATTCCACAACTGATGCGTTGGCTTGGACAGTAAACAGCCCGTGCTGGACCTGCACGTATTCTTCGTCAGTTATCCACCTGAACCAACGTACAATGGATCCCTTGAGCGACTTCATGCGCACAAAAGTCTCCACACATGAGCTCGGGCATGCAATCGGCCTTGCACATCCGCCGTCAACGCTTACAGCCACGAGTATAATGAAACAAGGATACTTAAACTATAACACCCCGCAATCATATGATATTCGTGACGTTAATAATCTGTACCCGTAAGGAGCTCTATGAAACGGCCAGGCATTTTAAGTAAGAAACAGTGGTTAACGCGAAGGGTATGGCCCACATTGGCCGTTCCCCTGCTGCTTGTAGCGTTTGCAATTTTGGCAACAGCATATTATCTTATACGTCCAAACTCTCCCGCTTCCAGAATAAGCACCAGCCATAACGCTAGCGCAGAGCATGTGACTACTATCCATGAGGACCACCCGGTGTTTGCAACCCGAAGCGAACTTGTCCGGAACTCGGATTATATAGTTGTGGGGATTGTCCAATCGGTCTTCTACCCGGAGACGCCAATCATTGGAACTGACCCATATGGTAAGCCTGTCGCGGATGTTCCGCATACGCATTACACCGTCAGCGTGAAACGTATTTTGCGGGTAGCCGGTAACCTACGGGGCAGCACAATTACCGTGGTTGTCGTCGGCGGTAAGACCAATGACGGATATGCCGTCGCCGAAGGCATTCCCTCCCTAAAAATTGGCAGTAAATACCTGTTCTTCCTCCGGCAGAGCGATAACGGCAAGTACTTTCCGGTTGCGGGCAATACCGCAATCGGCCAACCGGTTGGCGACAAGTACATCGTTCCTGCGGAGGCAACCGGAGCATCGCCGCTTGAAGTTACAGAAGCTGAACTTGCAACTTAAATAGGGTTGGGCTTTTAGAGGATAACCCCTAATCCCAGACAGATCTGTCTTCCGCACACAAAAAGACCCGGCTCTAGCCGGGTTCTTTTTGTGTATTGTATGCTTGGAGTGTCAACAACCAACATACAAAGGAGAAGACAAAATGGTTTGTGTATTCCCATCTGCAAGTGTAAGACAACGCTGGGTTGCCCTGCAACGGCAGCTACCAAAGAAGTTGCAGCGTCTGGCGACCTTTGGCTTCCGGGCTCTGGTACTCTCGCCGCTCCAGAGTTGTACATTGCCATCAGCGTCATGGGCCCCATCGCGTCGCTCAGCACGCATGTCAGCCCGAACGGGTAGAGGTAATGGGAGAAACCCAGGTTTCTCTCATCGCGCCGGGCGCCGGAGTAAATCCGTCACTCGGGCTGCTCTTTTCCCCAATCGCGATAGCTGATTCTTGACTTCAACTAGGTTATGGTTATAATTCTTGTCAGATACTGATACACTCCTGATAGTTGGAGCATCAAAAAGTATCATGATTATTAACAAATATAACTACTAACTAGGAGGGTGGGCTATCATGGTCTCACTGAAGAAGCAAAAAGGTTTCACACTGGTGGAACTTCTAATCGTGATTATCATCATCGGCATCTTGGCGACGCTTGTGATTGTGACATTTACGGGCGTGCAGGCGAAGGCCCGCGACAGCAAGCGGCAAACGGACTTAAACGCCCTCGATAGCCATGTCGAAGCGTTTTACGCGCAGTACGGTTTCTACCCGACACTGAAGGATCTGCAAGATGCAACGTTCCTATCAACGTACATGAAAGGCTTCGATCCGGCTGCCTTGAATGATCCTAAGGGCGGCGCGCTCACAGCACTTCCAAGCGGCGCAAACCACTACGGTTATACCGCCACCGGCGCTAGCTGTACCAACACGACAGCAACGACGATGCCTACAGATAACGGCTGTACGGCCTTCGAAGTCGATGCCACCCTTGAAGGCGGCGGCACCTTCGTGAAGAAGAGCAACACCTAGGATACTCTTCCTAACCTAAAAAAACCGGAGCCTAAACAGCTCCGGTTTTTACTTGTATAATGAAGCATAAGAATGAAAAACCAGCGACGCATCTATAACGACAGGCGTAGTAAACAGGCTGGCTTCTCGATAGTTGAAATTCTTGTTGCCAGCATTATCTTCCCAATTATTATGATTGGGTTGACAGGTGCCGCGAACGCCGTACGGCAACAATACGCTATTGCCCGTCAACTAAACGAAATTTACACGGTCCTGAGCGCCTGCCCGGAAATAGACCGGGCGCTCGACTACAACGCCATCAGCAGTACGACGAACTGCTATCCGAACAACAGCTTCCCTGCCGAAGACGGCAGTACGGCCACAGTTACCTATACGCCTTCGCTCACGGTAACTCCTTCAACTTCTCTTCCCAGCTCGGACCCTTTCTACAACCTGACCGACTCTAAGGTATTGGACATTACGGTCGGCTGGCAGCGGCCGTATACCAGCTTCCCGAACTTGGAGCTGCGGATGCTTATTGCCAGAAACGGCATCGGGCAACAGTAGCTATGGCGCATCCCCATACCGATGCAAGCGGGTTCACGCTCATTGAGCTGTTGGTATACATAATTCTGGTCGGCATGCTCTCTACGCTGGTGATTAAAGCCATGCTGGACTACTGGAGCGGTGCCGCTACGCTCGTGAACGATAACGAGACATTCGTACAGCGCGAGGATGCCGGCGACACGCTGCGCACCTACCTAAACGCCGGCGCGGCATTGGTCAACCAGAATACGGTCACCGACGCACATCCGGCAATAGGCGACCCAAGCGATAGCACCGGTACCTACTGGGAACTGATACACGCCATCCCCGGCAGCATCGCGATGCCGGCCAGCAGTTCGTACACGCCGGTCTTTTATTTCAGCGCGCCGAGCGTTGACTCTTCGCGGAGCTTTATTATGAACGGCTTGCAGCCGTACTACGACGATTTTATGCTGTATATGAACGGCAGCACTAAGCAGCTGCTGATGCGCAAACTGATCAACCCGAACGCCAGTAGTGACCGGCTTAAGACAACCTGTCCGCCCGCATATGCCACCAGCAGTTGTCTGGCCGACACCGTTGTTTCCGACGACGTCAGCTCGGTCGAAACGAGCTACTACTCGAAATCAGATATTTCCATCGACTACACGTCCTCGACCGACCCCATAACTGGCCAATACAACGGCCCGGACTTCGCGAATGCAGAAGTTGTATCTATTACCCTTCATTTGGCACGTAGATCGGTTATAGGCGGCGGCACTGCTACAAACAACGAAGTTGTCGTAAGAGTAGCGTTAAGGAATTAAACTATGAAACATATGAACCGTACCAATAATATCCCGGCCACAACACGGCAATCCGGCTCAATCGTCGTAATAATCTTGATAATAATGCTCTTTTTAACGACGATGTTATTCGGCGCAATCATGCTGGCCAACGAAAATCTTAACCGCGCCTGGCAGCGCCTGATGCTGCTGCAAGCCCAGTACGCAGCCGAGTCCGGCGCGGATTATGCGATCACTACGCTCAACAACTTGAACAGCAGTTACTCCGGTACGGGCGCATCGCCCAGTGGCGATATAACGGTACTGTCATCGAGCAGTTTATACAAAGCGACATTCTCGGTGACGGTCTCCACCAGCGGATCAACCGCAACCATAACCTCTACCGGCAAGGTTTACAAACCGAAAAACGCTGCGACGGCCGCCTACACCCGTAAAATCCGGGTAACAGCCCAACAAACCAGCGGCTCGTATTCCTCAGCTATAATGAGTTCCAATAACATCATTGTTGACAGCAGCGTTAAGAATGTGACCGTAAACGATGTTTTACTGAACGGGTATTTCAAAGCCAATAAAAATACTACGAACATCAACTTTACCAAGATGACCGTTGCCGGTAAGGATAGCGCTTCGGGTTCGTCTAATTGTTCCATAGGCGGCAGCGGTACGCTAATCAACTATCCTTCGAGCTCGAAGGCAACAATTGACATGGCCTACAGCAACTGTATTACCCCGCCGGGCAATACTAGCAACAGCAACTTCAACGTCACGGCCAACGACAACAACATATCAAAAATCCAATCGCTGTATATTCCGTGGAGCCAGTACATGGACAACTCCTACTCGAGCTCGCCGTCAGGCTGCAATGACTGGACCGGCGCAAGCCCGATCACTATACCGAGCACCGGTAACGCCAAAAAGACGCACTACCCCGATAGTGGCAGCGGCATCGCTTCTACGTGCGGCACGAGCGGCGTCCTGGCGCTTGGGTCAAAACAATACAACTTTAACGATAACCTTCACATCCGTGCAGATTTGTGCAGCTATTCGAGCCCCTGCCATCCGATATTTAACAATACGTCTTCGTCTTTGCGGTACATTTTTGTAGAAGGCGATGCATTTTTCAGCGGCATTGATACCGCTTCCGGCAGCGGCCCGATAGTGATAGAGACATACGGCGCCGACTCAAGCGCCATCCCGAACAACCACTGCAACGGCCTCGGCGCGTCAATCTATTTAGGCAATGACGGCAGCAATGCAACAAACGCGCCGAGCGTATACCTGCTGTCGAAAAATAATATCTGCATGGACCAATCGAAATTCGGCTCCGCGCAGGCGTTAGGGGGAGCCGGCGGCCATAACATGTACATTGCTACCAACTCCGGTACACCGTTTGACCTAAATTTGTACTCCGTTACCTTTCCGTATAGTTCCATACCGATTAACCTAGCATGGCGGGCAACTGGTTATGAACGGCTGTAACGCATGCATTTCAAAGTGCTTCTGTGGTATTATAACCAGTAATACGGTTGTGTTTAGATGGGCAATACTATAGCTTCTCCCAATTTGCTTCGTAATAAGCCGATGTTCGGCCTTGATGTCGGGCAGGGTTCGTTGAAGGTCATGCAGGTTGATCATGCGCCGTCGTCCAAAGATAACGCAAGCACGCCACGGGTTACCGGCTACGGTACTATCAGCTTCGACGCTAACGCACTGGATAACGGCGTCATCCGCAAGCCCGAGCTTATCGCCGAGGCGTTACAGCGTCTCTTCACTAACCAGCTCATCGGCGACATTACGACCCGCCGGGTAGCGGTAGCGATTCCTTCGTACCGGTCATTTTCCCGCTCTATGCAGCTGCCCAAGCTATCAACGAAAGATTTGGACGCAGCAGTACGCCTAGAGGCTGAGCAGTATATTCCCGTAGCGCTCGACAACCTCTACCTGGATTACGCCATGGCGCGCGAAGGCAAAGAGACGGACGATCTGCTCGCGGTGGCTGTGCCGAAGGAGATCGTTGATTCATACCTGGTACTGGCCCGGATGGTCGGTTTGGAAGTCATGCTCGTAGAAACGACCATGGCAGCCGACTCGCGGCTGGTAGCTCATGATAAGTACAACGACATAACCAGCGTCATCATTGACTTCGGTTCCATGTCTGCCGATATCAGTGTTTTCAACAAGAACACCCTGGTTACCGGTACGGTACCCGCCGGCGGCCTGATATTCACCAACAGCATTAAAGAAGCGCTCGGCGTGACGCTTGCCGAAGCGGGCGTCATCAAGACAAAGTACGGCCTGAGCCTAAGCAAGAAGCAGCACGAGATTTTGCAAGCGCTGGAGCCGACTTTGCAGGGCTTGACCAAAGAAATTCGCCGTATGGTCCGCTACCACGAGGAGCACTACGGCACCGAAAAATCGATCGGCCAAGTCGTCGTCTTTGGCGGCGGCGCCAACATGCCGGGGCTCAGCGAATACCTGACCAGCGCATTGCGTTTGCCGGTGCGCGTCCACGACCCCTGGCAATACCTCAATTACGATGGCCTGCAGGCCCCAAACAAGGCCGACAAGCTTATGTATGCCACCGTCGCCGGCTTAAGCCTTGCGGACCCTAGGGAGATGTTCGTATGATCGATAAGCAAATCTGGCAAGCCAATCATAACTGCCTGCCTCGAACTCAAGGGAGGGACGGCGCATGATCAACCTGCTCCCCCCCGACTTAAAAAACTCCTACCGCTATGGGCTTCGTAACGTCTGGCTTGTACATTGGGCAATCGCACTCAGCCTGGGCGTTGTCGGCATCTTCGTCATTAGTACCGCCGGTCTCATCTACATGCAGCAGACCGCCCACAGCTATTCCGGACAAATCAGCCAAGCGCAGTCCTCGCTCCAGAGACAGAATCTGCACGCCACCCAAACACAGGTGAAAGAGATTACCAGCAGTCTGAAACTAGCCGTACAGGTGCTGTCCAAAGAAGTGCTGTTTTCTAAGCTGCTCGCCCGTCTTGCCACACTTACGCCGAGCAACGTCATACTCACCGATCTATCGATTACCCAGGCGCAAACCGCCGTGACCATCGCTGCCAGGACGACCGACTATACAGCCGCAACGCAAATGCAAGTCAACCTGGCCGACCCGGGCAACACAATCTTCAGCCGTGCTGACATCGTTAATATTACCTGCACTTCCCGCGCCGGCGCCGCACCCGGCAGTATCGAGGCCAACTACCCCTGTACTGTCACCATCCAGGCGCTGTTTGCGGCCAACAATCCATTCCTGCTTATAAATGATAAGGGGCGATAAGCATGGACAGCAAACGCCTCTACTTTACGCTGTTAGGTCTGAATATTCTGCTGGTTATCGGACTGATAGGCGGAGCGTACGGAGCGAATAAGTTACTCGTGAGGGAGTCAAGAACACTTATGCAAAACCGTCTGCAGGCGGCTGTACTCGACGCCGAACAGCAGCAGCTTAGTAAGGCAAAGCAGGACATCCGTAAGTATCACGATCTTGCAACCATCGCCAAGAGTGTCGTGCCGCAAGACAAGGACCAGGCACAGACGGTGCGCCAGGTTGTAGACATCGCCAAGGCACACGGCGTCGCGCTCAGCTCTATAACGTTCCCTGCTTCCAGCCTTGGTACTACTACCCCTGCTAAAGGCGGCCAGCGGTTGTCCCAACTGACGCCGGTCAAGGGCATTCCGGGCGTATACGACCTGCAGTTAACCGTCCAATCCGACGTTGCTGCGCCTGTGCCATATAGCCGGTTCGTCAGCTTTCTCGCCGCGCTGGAGCACAACCGCCGGACTGCGCTCATTAGCGCCATCACCCTGCAACCGAATGATAAAGACCGCAGCACATTATCGTTTACGCTAATATTAGACGAGTACATAAAGCCATGAAACAATCCCCGAACATTAGTGTCAAAGCCTTGGCCGATATAACCACAACAGTGCTTCGCCAACTGCGCAGGTATACGGTTGTGCTATTTCTGCTACTGCTTGTCGCTGTGTACGGATTCGTGTTGTTTAAGGTGAACGAGCTCATCGGCACGCAACCGAATGATGCCGACGTGAGCGCTCAGGTTCAGGCGTCAGCCACACCGCATGTTGATCCGGCAACCGTCACGCAAATGCAAGCCCTTCAGGATAATAGCGTGCGCGTCCAAAGCTTGTTCGATCAAGCCCGCAGTAACCCGTTCCAGGAATAGCCTTTAAGAAAGGGAAACCCGAGCTTCGCTCTCCGGGTTTTCCCTTTCTTAGCTTCGGCCTCGCCTCAGGATCTATCCCTTCCATTGGACACCTTTTTGGTGAATAAATCACCAAAAAGGGTGACACTATACATAGGAATACCAGCAATGAGCCGGAATGTAGTTCGCCTTGCTCGGGCTGCTCTTCCTAAAACCGCGCATTACAGAGTGTCGAAACAAGGTCAGCGGGGACTACCGGGCTGCTCTTAAGCCTGCTTCAATGTTTATTTCTGATAAACATTTCGCGGGCGTTGAGGATTTTACGGGCACAGTCATTGGCTTGCGGACAAAATGCGAAAAAGAACTTGCTGCGTTCGCCAGCGGTTTCGGCGCGTAGCGTACCGTAGCCCGCAAGAGATTGGATGATACCTTCCTGGTCTACCGTGATATCCTCAAGGTTCTCCATTGACAACTGGCTGGATTGCGTAGAGAATAACCCGGTCCGCGATACCTGCGTGATGCTGTCGGTGGTCACAATCCAGCGGTTGGCGGTGTAAATAATCGTAGCCGCGTACACATACAGAAGCGTCCCCGCTGCCACCAGCAGGGCGCCAAGTATAATGCCGAGCTTGGTCTGCGACGTCGCATCGGGCAGGTACGTTGGGAGCAACGCGGCTACGGCTACGGCAATGATCACGATAACTGCCGCTACGAAATATATACCCATGAGGCCGATAGGATGGCGCTTGATGACACACACGACTTCTTCACCCGGCTGCATGACCTCCAGCGGGTTATCTACGCGCTGGAGGTCAGGAGGTGGTTGCGGGACTTCGGGGTTGTTGTTTGTATAGTTATTCGGCTCCATACCAAGGCATTATACCAGCCTTGCTTGCGTATCGGTTGATTTTTGCGGCTGCCGGCCCAGGTGTTTATAGGCTTGCGGGGTGACCTTGCGGCCGCGCGGAGTGCGCTCCAGCAGGCCGATCTGCATCAGATACGGCTCTATAAAGTCCTCCAGCGTACCGCGTTCCTCTGCCGTCAGGGCTGCCAGTGTCTCAATACCGACCGGCCCGCCCCCGTAGTGGTCAATAATCTTCAGGAGCAACATGCGGTCCGCCGGGTCCAGGCCGAGCTCATCAACTTCCAACAGTTCCAGCGCAAGCTGGCTGACGGCTGCATCTATGGCGCCGTCCCCGTGCACCTGCGCATAGTCGCGCACGCGCTTAAGCAAGCGGTTGGCAACGCGCGGCGTCAGGCGGGCGCGGCGGGCAAGCTCCTGAGCAGCCGGCCGGTCAATCCGCACATCCAGAATGCCGGCAGCCCGTTCGATGATTCGCTGTATCTCATCAGGGGTATAAAACTCCAGGCGGTGAATCATCCCAAAACGGTCGCGCAGCGGCGCCGCTAGGGCGCCAGCGCGAGTGGTAGCGCCGATAATGGTGAACTTCGGCAGATCCAACCGCAGGCTCCGCGCCGACGGCCCCTTGCCGAGCATAATGTCCAGCTTAAAGTCTTCCATAGCGCTATAGAGCACTTCCTCGACCGTCCGCGGCAGACGATGTATCTCGTCCACGAACAGAATATCGCCGTCCTGGAGGTTGGTAAGCAGGCTGGCCAGATCGCCGGCCCGCTCCACTGCCGGCCCGCTGGTAATACGGATATTCGCGCCCATTTCGTTGGCGATCACGCTCGCCATGGTCGTTTTGCCCAAACCTGGCGGGCCGTAGAGCAAGATGTGGTCAATCGGCTCGCCGCGCTTCTTGGCCGCGGCAATCGCCAGCTGCAGGTTCTTCTTCAGCCGCTCCTGCCCGATGTAATTGGCAAAATCCCGCGGCCGCAAAGTATTCTCCAGTTCTACTTCCTGCTGGTCGTCCGGCGCGACAGCCGTGTGTATTATACGGTCAATCATTGTTTTATTTTACCTCATATCTATAGACTTGTTTTAGGCAGATGAGAAACTAAGCTAAACGCTACTTAATAAAGTCCAGCGGATAGTCCACCCAGCCTCTGTCGGCTTCTCTGAGTAACCAAATCTTAGCGACAAGCTGCTCAAGATCAACAACCATTCGTGCAATTGTTCTCTCGTTAAAGATGCTCAGATCTGAGCCTTCTGAGCTATCGCTCGTCAAGCCCATCAGCTCACGATCAGTCATTTTCGGCTTCACTTTTTCAGTTGCCACATCATAGCGGCGAACTGTCGATTGTCCGCTCTCTGCTTCGAATGGTTTTAGTTGCTCTATTAAATAGTGATTGGTGTGAACGAAGGGTGAGGACGGCTCAATCAGATATTGCTCTTCTGCGGTCGACTCAATATTCCAAATCTTACAGCTACGACCCACTATGTTGTGATTGTAGCCAGTAGACCTAGGGACGGCCTTGAGCTTCTCGAAATCTTCGACTGGATCTTTTGTCTCGGACATAAAGCGAGCAATGACGTTTCTCGGAACGCCCAGCCGCCAATCACTATGGGTCAGTGTGTTAACAAGATGCGTATAGCCATATGAGTTAACACTGGCTGAATTACCGCCAAGGGTCGCGAAGTAATTTAGCTCAAGTATGGTCACATCACCAATCGTTTTCTGGATCACGCAGATTTCATCGGCCGCTTCTTTTGCCCAATCTTCGTTATGAGAGATAAGCTTGCCGCCGTTGGTAATAATCGAGGTACAGTGATTTTCTCGATAGTATACGAACTCGTCCTCCAAGCTCCTGGTCCAGAACTCCAGAAAGTCTACCCCTGCGCCTTTAGCATAGCCTTCTACTTCTCTTATAGATTGCGGAAAGTATTCTTTGGCGGCGGCATGATACTTCTCTGCTCTTACGAGCTTTATGGCCCAAGCTTCGTCGCGTACTATGGAGCTCATCTTAGTCTGAACTTGACTCTTGGAGTGAGCACCGAGTTGCAAACCTAGTTCGAAATTGTTATCGGCCTGAAAGACGAAGTAATTAGCATGGAGGGCAGTCATTTATTTATTACTTCTTAACGCAAGCTTTACGCGTTCCTCGGTAGACAATTTCTCGTCAACATCCCGCAAGGCTTTGTCTGCATCCTGCGGTGTGAATCCGAGGGAGACAAGAGCTTCGACAGCCTCATCCCGCATGAGCAAGTTGTCTGAATGCAGCAAGCCGATTGCGTCCAGGTCCACCCCGACGAGGCCGACTTTATCCTTAAGTTCGATAACGATACGCTCGGCAACCCGTTTGCCGACGCCGCTGGCGCGCTGGATAAACTTCGTGTCGCCGCTGGCTATCGCACTACGCACCTGCGAGGCATTACCAATGCTTAACACGTTAAGTGCCATTTTGGGCCCCACACCATTCACGCCCAGGAGCTGTTCGAAGAACCGTTTGGTGTCGAGTTCCGCGAAACCGTACAGATCGTACGAAGCTTCCCGGATATGCTCGTGCACGTACACCTTCGCGCGCTGCCCCACCGCCAGCCGGCCGTAATCTTCGGTCGTTACCGCCAGGCCGTAGCCGATGCCCCCAACATCCAGCACCACCATATCCAACAATTTTTCGGTAACAGTACCACTAAGTGTCGCTATCATCGTTTCTATTATCTCATATGCAACCAGCGCGACCGATGGCAGAGTAGTGAAGATTATTTCACTAGATTTATCGCCCGTGGCTGCATATAGTGAAACTCCGTAAGGAGTTACCACCATGAGCGTAGATAAATTACTGCATCCGGCCCACGTCGCGATATTGCGCGTCCTGCTCTTCCGCCAGCAGGCGCGGTTTAACGAGCTACAAAAGGCGAGCGCGCTCAGCAGCGACCATTTTACGTTTTATCTCAAGCAGCTTTTGGACGAAGAATACATCCATAAAGATAAGACTGGCGCCTACTCGCTGACCTTCAAAGGTAAAGAGTTTGCCAACCGTTTTGACACCGAAGCGCGCACGGTCGAGCGCCAGCCCAAAACTGCCGTTTGTCTGATGATCCGGCGTGATGACGACAAACAACTGGTACAGCAGCGTCTGAAACAGCCGTTTTACGGCTACTGGGGCCGTCCCACTGGCAAAATCCGCTGGGGCGAGACGATTCTCGATGCCGCCGCGCGCGAGCTGCTGGAAGAGACCGGCCTCACCGCCGACCTGCAGTACGAATCAATCTATCACAAAATGGACTACAATCAGGCCACAGGCGAACTGCTGGAAGATAAAATCTTCTTCATTGTCGGCGGCACTAACCCGTGCGGCGATTTGATCGAAGAGTTCGAGGGCGGCCGCAACACCTGGATGACACTAGAGGAGTATGCCGACCAGGAGCTCACCTTCGAGAATGCCAAACAGCATCGGCGCCAAACTAAAAACATCCCCCTTGTCTCTATCGTTGAACTCCGTCACGAATATGCCCCCGAAAGATACTAGACAGATCCCCGCATTGTCTGCGCGTGAGTCAAGGCGGCAGCAATAGCATCAGCGCAGTCGTCCGGCTTGGGCGGCTCGGACAGCTGCAGCACGACGCGCACCATTTCCTGGATTTGCTTCTTATCCGCCCGGCCGTAGCCGGTCAGCGCCATCTTGATTTGCAGCGGTGTGTATTCGAATATAGCCATACCGGCCAGGCGGCCGCAGAGCAATACCACGCCGCGCGCCTGGGCCACCGTCATGGCCGTAGTAACATTGCGGGCGAAAAATAGTTTTTCCACGGACATAATACTCGGCTTGGTCTGCACGATAATGTCCGTCAACTCCTCGTAAATAGTCTGCAGCCGCACTGCATCATCTTCATGCACCGGCGTACGGATGACGCCGGCGTCTACCAGCTGTGCACGGCCCTTGTCGGCTTCTATCACGCCAAACCCTAAGATGCCAGTACCGGGATCAATCCCCAGAATCCTCATAAACACCCATTGTAGCACCAGCACGATGGCAAGGATGGTGTAGAATAGAGTCAGATTATGGCTGATGCTTTGTTGAATGCGCCTCTGTTAGGCAGTGATGACTTTACGTTCCTCACCCGCCGCGAATACTTCCGCGAGCTCATTGAGCGCGTTGCCAAAACGAAAAAGGGCGACCGCGTCATGATCATCACCCACGACTTCCATCCCGACGAACCGCTCGTCGCCGGATTGATGGAGATGCTGAATGTAGCCGCCGCCCGCGGGGTGCACACTAACTTTGCTATCGACGAGCGATCCTTCCCTGTCATGCAGCGAGTACCATTGAACAAGAAAGCCCAGCGATTGATCCGCTCCACCCACGAAACGCTCGGAAATCTACACGCGGCAGGCGTCAACTACACCGTCACCAACAAAACCTTCCACCGGCTAATTAACCGCTTTTCCGGCCGGGCGCACATTAAAATGGCGATTATTAATGACGAGGTCTACGTCGGTGGCTGCAACCTTCTCCATACAAACCAGATTGACATAATGGTTCGGTGGCACGACTCGAAGGCTGCCGATTGGCTTTATCAATTGATGGGTGGAGTCATCAAAAAAGGCGACACCTGGTCGGCCCTGTCCGGCAAAGACCGCAAACTGGATTTGGATGAGCACACTAAACTGCTGCTTGATGCCGGCAAACCCCGGCAATCGCTTATCTACGAAAACGCCCTAAAGCTCATCGACGAGGCAAAAGAGTGGCTCGTAATCACCTGTCAGTACTTCCCCAACAGTACCACCGGCAAACACCTCGCAGCTGCTTACAAACGCGGCGTGCGCGTCAGTATCTATTACAACCACCCCAGCAACCATCAGCCGGGCTTTAACACGCTTATCCACGCCGTGGTGCTCCGCGAGCGTACGCGCCACCCGTCGGCGTTATTCGCGGAACAGCTGCACAAAAAGGTGCCGTACGTCCACGCCAAACTATTGGCAAACGAGAGCAGCGCCATGGTAGGCAGCCACAACTACGTCGTTGCCGGCGTCAATCTCGGCACGGCCGAGCTGACATTATTGCGCCACGACCCTGAATTCGCGCGCCGCGCCGTGGAACAATTCCGGGCACAGCTCGCCCCGTATATCGGCTAAAACTCGTCTTTTTTGTAAGTCTGGATCTGTTCGACGAACGAATCACGGCCGGTCCCCAGCCGCGTTTCTATATCACAGCTGGCGTACTTCTTCTCAACTGCCGCCAGTTCGGCAAGGCTTTTTCAGCAGCTCCTGCCGCCTTCAAAGGTACCTTTGAGCGCCCCGTCAGGTTTACTCCCGGCAATAACATGAAATATTTTATCCTCAAGCATCTCGCCGTTTTCGGCAGAGATCACGTGCTCGTGGTACACACCTCTGTACTGCAACGCAGCCGATAACCCGGTCTCTTCTCTTAGTTCGCGCGCCGCTGCCACCATAATTGTCTCCCCCCAGCGGATCTTGCCGCCGGGATAGCCCCAAAACCCGAAATACGGATGCTTCAGTCGCTCCTGTACCAGCACTTCACCCTGGTCGTTTTGCAGGACGATGATCACCGCGCTCTTCGGCTGCCGTTCGATCACGTCACGGTCCGTATCTATCTTGTTGGCATATTCTTTGCCTTTTTGCGTGAGGTAATAGCGGCCTGTATCGTTTTTGGCGATAAACTCCATTTCCACCAGACGGCGGATATGGAATTTGAAATGATCGCTTTCCAGCTCCGTCTTCTTCCGCAGTTCCGAGTAGGCGGCATCAGGTTTAAAAAGCAACTCCCGCAATATCGCCGTCTGCGCTTCATGCACACTTACTTCGTGGGCCATACATAACACTCCTGGTTATAGTCTTACTGGCATGCCTGATTTCAGAATAACGAGCCGGCCGCGATTAATCCAGGGAAGTCGGCTTCCCTAGATATTACCCAAAAAACACGAGCATAAAGTGACTATAATACTGGCAGCAGAACTTGCTAGCTGTTCGCAAGCAGCTCGTCGGAGATGTCGAAATTGACGTGCGTGTTGGTGACGTCGTCCTGCTCTTCAAGGGCATCCATCAGCCGCATCAGCTTGCCGGCAGTTTCGGCATCCGGTATATTTACGGTGTTATTTGGCACATATGTAAGCTCAGCCTCCAGAATGTTGATACCGCGGGTGCGCAAACTATCGCGGACTTTAGCAAGATCGGCATGGTCGGTGTAAATGACAGACTCGTCCCCTTCCTCTTGCACGTCTTCAGCCCCGGCCTCCAGCGCTTGCATCATCAGCTCATCGCCAGTACCTTTTACCCGAATCATGCCTTTATGGTCGAACTGGAAGGCCACCGCGCCCTTCTCGGCCAAGCGGCCGCCATGCTTGGAAAACGCCAGGCGCACTTCCGGATACGTGCGGTTGATGTTATCCGTGGCGCATTCCACCAGGATCGCTGCGCCGCCCGGACCGTAACCCTCGTACAGCAGTTCTTGGATTTGCTCGCCGCCAAGCTTGCCCGAACCGCGGTCGATGGAGCGCTGAACATTGGCCAAGGGCATATTGGCAGCCCTAGCTTTGTCGACAGCTAGGCGGAGCGCAAAATTCATATCCGGGTCGGCGCCGCTGCGCGCAGCAATAGCGATAGCCATGCCTAGACGTGTGAACAGCGCTCCCTTGGCCGCATCTTTGGCGCCCTTTTGCCGCTTAATCGTTGACCATTTGCTGTGCCCTGACATAGCGAACGTCTGCTCCTTAGGCTTTGAGTTGCGTTATCTGTTATTATACCACGTATGTACGTTACAGGGAGACACTCACGAAGAGGGCAGCGCTTGGTGATGGCGCTTCTTATCGCCTTGCTTTTCTCCGGCTGGACCTTCTGGACACACCTGCACCAACCGCTCCCGGCCAGTACCACTGCAACGCAGACTCAGCATTCATCCGCCGCCAGTCCGGCTGCCGCGGCGCTTGCTCAACTGCCCGTCAAAGGCCGGGCGCCAAAAACCGGCTATACCCGGGCAGCCTTCAGCGACGGTTGGGCAATGGTTGGCCGGTGCGATATGCGCGAACACATTTTGGGACGCGACCTTACGAATGTACGCTACCGCTCTGCTGCTGATTGCACGGTACTCAGCGGCACGCTGCAAGACCCATACACCAACAAAACGATTAACTTCACCCGCGGTCCCGGCACGAGCGCAAAAGTGCAGATCGACCATGTAGTGGCGATCAGCGACGCCTGGCAGAAGGGTGCACAGCAATTGCCCGCCGACGAACGGCTGCAATTGTATAACGATCCGCTCGAGCTGCTGGCTGTGGACGGTGATGCCAACCAGCAGAAGGGCGACGGCGACGCTGCCACCTGGCTACCGCCGAACAAGTTCTACCGCTGCCGCTACGTCGCACGCCAGATCGCCGTCAAGCGTAAGTACAGCCTATGGGTTACATCCGCCGAGCACGACGCCATGCAGCGTATCCTCAACACATGCCCCGAACAAGAACTACCGACCGTTAGCCAGTAAGCTACTTTCTACTGCACATCTAGCCCTAAGGGTACGTCGCGCTAGTGTACGACGGTTGAAATTCTGACACTTCAGGCGCGGACGTTGTTCAAGATTTCCTGGCACCGGTTCATGTTCCACACTAACCTCTCGTGTTCCTTCCTATGCGCATGAATATACATCTCGATCAGCGATGCCCGGAGCTGATAACAATTTATACGCTCCTGATAATTCGGAAGATGGTTGAGCACACGCTCGTAATAGTCGGCGGCAAGCTTCATGCACGGCAAATGAGTTTGCCAATAGTACGCGCCGGCAATGTCGAACAGCCAATCACCATAACCCGCAGCGTCCCAATCAAGCACTGCAACAATACTGTTGCACCGTGTTATTACGTTATTTGAGCCAAAATCTCCGTGGAAGAGACGACGCTCATTTGGCACACGGTCTACAAGCCTTTTAAAGGTATCAAAGACTTTGTTCAAAAATGTTCGTTGAATAACTCCCATTGAAACTACTTCGTCCCATTCGAACTCCGGAGCAGCTATATGAGACAGCAGCCAATCCTGCCAGGATGCGTACCTGCCATTACCTGAAAAATCTAAACTTCCGTAGCCGCTAGTACGGCTTATATCCACATCTGCGATAATTCGCAGCATCTGAAGCGTCGTCGGCAACAACCCCTCTGCTGCCGGTTGGTCGAGGTCTTGCAATGTCGGACCCTCAATAAACTCGCTGACGCAGTAAGCGTGATCATCATTAACTTTGCCGATCTGAAATACCTTCGGGATGGGGATTCGTTCTGAAGCAAAGTGCTCGTAGGCGTACTGATCCTTTTTGAAACCGTAATCGGACGTATTGATGCGCAGGACAAAGCGCCGGTTGTCAGCTTCGAAATAGACTGCCTGGGAGTCCTCTCCTCCTACAAGGATCTCGAGCTTTGTGACCGGCTGCGGCCAGTGCGTATCAAGAAAGGCACGCAGAATATCGATATTTAATTGGGATCTATGATTGACATGCATAGTTGTTACTTATTTTCTCACAGATTCTACGGTTACATACCGAGTCGCCCTAAGGGGCTTCTTGCGGAAGATGTTATAGGCCACACGTGATAGCGTCATTGTCGGAACCGTTTTTAAGCTTCTGCAATTAAGACTGCCCGTCTTCTGAAACCGCAAGCTGTAAGCTGACTTATATCAAACTATTGCAGCTGAGCAACCGCGAGATATCGATGTTCGTTTGTCACAAAACCCCGCTCATCGACATTGCCTGCAAGGATAGCATTGAGGACGGTTACGCTTTGGAGGGCATCTTTACCTACTAGGTCAGCGTGAAGCATATCCAAGGCATTGAGCCAAAATACAAGCGATTCGATGTCCAGCACTACATATTCGACATCGTATTCTTTGAAATCAATACATTTTAGCCCGCTCGACTCAATCATTGCTCTTGTAATGACGGGCGATCCTGGCGACGCGCCGAGAACTTTCTTAACGTTCTGCATATTTCTCTCGCCTACCTGCTGAGTAACGAAATAGCCGTTTGGAAGCAGATGTTTCTTTACCGCTTCCAAATCGAATGGTGCATGCCGGTTGACGATGACGTTGAAGCGCTGGTCCAGTCCGGCGAGCATG
>JBGPNM010000009.1:0-30674 GCA_041487535.1 Candidatus Saccharimonadia bacterium | reverse complement strand
ATTGCTGAGTAGCTATAGTGCGGAACAGATAAGCGCTGAAAGCATATTAAGCGCGAAACTGACCTCAAGATTAGATTTCCCTATGACCTCCCTGAAAGACGATCAGGTTGATAGGCGCAAGGTGGAAGCATGGTAACATGTGTAGCCGAAGCGTACTAATAGAGGCATTGACTTTTTACGATCTCTGATCCGTCCGGCTTTTGACGGTATGGATCAGAGATAGCAATTGACTAGTTATTGGTGCTCGCCAGAGCGCCCGTTTGTTTAGAATGCTTTAACATCTTATGATCCGTGCAAAAACATGGACATCAATCACGTCTGCCCAATTGCAGCTCTGCTGTTGGGAAGAGCAGGAGCGTTTCGCCCGCAGGGCGAATGCGAATTTACTTCGCAAGCTCCGTTGAGAAACCCCGAAGGGGTGTCTCAAGTGGCTTGGTGCCCATGGCGCGAGGGAAACACCTGTTCCCATGCCGAACACAGCAGTTAAGCCTCGCAGCGGTTACAATACTTGGGGTTCACCCCTGGGAAAATAGCACGGTGCCAAATTATATTAAAAGCCTCCGAATAGGAGGCTTTTAATTTGCCTGAAAGTTTTGTAAAAACGTACCCCCGATAGCTGTATAAACTATTATTGACATTAGCACTGTATAGTGCTAATATACATGTAGTTTCGATCAAAGAAACGAGGGTTCCATAATAAGACCCTCGTTTTTATATCGACTAAGTAGAGACGAGTAATAGGGAGAACGACAATATGTCTGGAACAAAAAATGGCGGCCGTGCGGCTGCCGCAACTAATAAAGCTAAGTACGGTGCAGACTTTTACGCCCGCATCGGTTCTATCGGCGGCACAAAGGGCCACACTGGTGGTTTCTATGCTAACCGCGAGCTAGCACGCCGCGCCGGCGCTGCTGGCGGCCGTATTTCTCGCCGCACAAAGAAGACCGCGTAAACATATTTGCGGCCGCAGTAAAACCTCCGCTAAATGCGGAGGTTTTACTTTTTGTTACAGTCAGACGTCATTGGCTTTCGTTACTGTTCAATCGAAGGTCAGGGAAGCGGGCGCTGTTGTTTGCGCAGCCCGATAGGCGCGGCAAAACCGCGAGGGTGTAACTCTCCATACTGTGCGGCAATTGAAGCACCGGTAGTGGCATGCGTCGGACTGTTGTATGCTCTTATTGCCACAGCGAGGACATATGCTTCGTGCGTATAGCCAGTCGCGGTAAGTGTCCAGGCAATCCTGTATGTGGTCATTATCGATGAGGACCCCAAATTCGGAAGCAAGTGTAGCAGCTGCTTGCCACGCTGCCGCTTCCAGGCGCAAAAGTTCAAAGTCTAGCCTGTAGCTGCCGTGGTTTAGCAAGGCGTGTCCAGTCTCATGAAGCAACGACCAGGTGGCTCGTTGGCCGGCAGCGTTTGCTACATAAAAGATCTCGCGGGTCTCGGGCGACCAGTAGAAAGCGTCCCCTATGCTATAGCGGACGTCAGGAAGACGCCGCTGCAAGCGCTCAAGAAGCTGTTGCATACCGCCTGTGCGCCAAATCATAACATCCATATAATACAGCGTCGTCGGGGCGAACCGCCGCTTGGAGCGATGGCATGGTGAGGAGCGGGTTTTTATAACTCTCTAGCTCTTCCAGCAGGTAGGGCCTGAAGCGCTCAAAGTACTGGCCGACACTGCCGCCTATAATGATAATATCCGGTTGCATGATAGCAATAAGCTCTATAAAGCCCAGGCCCAAATCGTGCGCGATGCGGCGCCACGTGGACTTGTCTGTAATCTCGGCGGCTTTCTTGCCGAAACGTTCAACAATTGCACGCCCAGAGGCGAAGTTCTCCCACGCTACAAGCTTGCCGTGGTATTCAAGTGGCATATGACCGCCTTCGCTGTCAGCAAGTTCAGGCACGATGGTCTGATTATGTATGAAGCCTGTGCCAATGCCCGTGCTGACAGTGACATAGAGTATGCGCTTCTCACTTGGTAGCAACATTGATTCCGATAGTCCGCCAAGGTTGGCGTCGTTCTCTATCAGCATAGGGCAATGGAAAACTTTTTCGGTGTCGGCTTGGATTTGCACGTTATGCCAAGGCAAGTTGCCAAAATATTCGCCGATACCATGCGTGCGATCGATTTTTCCTGGTGCGGCAACGCACCCTGCCCGAAAGTCTTTCGTACTCAGTATGGCAACTTCCTCGGCAAGCTTCGCCAGGAATTCTGAGTAGTTGGGCGGTGTAGGGAATTTAGCTCTTTCCACAATAACACCATTATCATCCAATGCTGCCACGAGCGTTTTCGTGCCGCCTATATCTACCCCCGCGTACATAACTTCTAGTGTAGCATACCCGGTGCGGTCCTAGCGCTTGGACGCACGCCTTTACCTGACAACAAAAAACAGGTATAATCATCTATAACGTTGTGGGTAAGGCTTAGCTGCTATGTCAGCTGGGCCCTGCCCTATGCGAAACTACGAAGGAGGCATGAACATACATGTCGAATAGTGTTATAACAATGGACGATCTGCTGCAGGACAGCAAGATCGAATGCCTTACGACCGGTAGCGTGGTTGAAGGTGTGATCGCTTCGGTAAAGAAGCATGAAGTCTGGGTTGACCTTGGCGCCAATGGTGCCGGCATCGTTCTCCGCCGGGAGATTGGACACGGCCAAGTTCTGGAAGCCGGCCAAGCGGTGACCGTAAGTGTCATCGATCCAGAGATGGAAGAGGGCTATGCACTTCTTAGTATGCGTCGTGCCGTCAAGGATCGCGGCTGGGACGAACTGCAGCGTATCTTTGAGTCCCAGGAAACGATTGAAATTACAGCATACGATGCTAACCGGGGCGGCTTACTTGTAGAGCTAGAGGGTATTCGCGGTTTCTTGCCGGTTTCCCAACTTGCTGCCGGGCATTATCCTCGCGTATCGGGTGCCGATAAGGATGAGATTCTGCAGAAGCTTAATGCCTTAGTCAGCAAGCCGTTAAGGGCACGTATTTTGGACGTCAGCCGCAAGGACAACAAGCTGATATTTTCTGAGAAGGAAGCGGTAAAAGATGATATGCAGAACCGCTTCGCAGAGCTTAAAGTGGCAGACGTAGTGGAGGGTGTGGTAACGGGCGTTATCGACTACGGCGCTTTCGTGAATGTAGACGGTATCGAAGGGCTCATCCATATATCCGAGATTTCGTGGGAGCGTGTCGATAATCCGCGCAACTATATAAAAGTTGGCGATCATGTAAAAGCCAAGATCATTTCCATCAACAAAGATCGGCTTTCTCTAAGTCTCAAGCAGATGACCGAGGATCCATGGCTTGCCGAGATCAAGGCCTTCAAGAAAGGTGACATTGTCGAGGGTAAGATTACGCGCATTACGCCGTTTGGTGCCTTCGTGCAGCTCAGCCCCTCAGTTGAAGCTTTGGTGCATGTTTCTGAAATGGGTGACAGCGACAAGGCCGATCCGGAGCAATTGTTCCAGCTCAACGAACGCAAGAAGTTCAAGGTGCTTGATATCGACCAGGATGCCCGTAAGATTGGGCTCAGTCTGAAAGACGCTGCTGTTACAAAGACAACAGCGGAACAGAACTAACGGAATAATTTCACCCGCGACCATTCTGGCCGTCTGAAAAGAGAGGAGCACCGAAACTGTCATGGCAACGACAATAGAGATTGAAGGCATGATTACTGTCGGCGCTTTGGCCGATAAGCTGGCGATACCAGTGAGCCGTCTGATCGGCGAGCTCATGAAGAACGGTGTCATGGTGACGGTCAACGAACAGATTGATTTCGATACGGCTCAGATTATTGTCGAAGAGCTGGGCCTAGATGTGACGCTCTTGAACCAGTCTTCTGCAGCCAAGATGCCGTTGCCGGTTCGAGCCAAGCATACGTTTAGCGATACGGCACAACCACGTCCTCCGGTTGTTGCGGTTATGGGACATGTTGACCATGGCAAAACTACGCTACTCGACGTTATTCGTGGCGCCCATGTAGCGAAAGGCGAGGCGGGTGGCATTACCCAGCATATCTCAGCGTACCAGGTGGAACATAATGGGCGTAAGATTACCTTCCTTGATACACCGGGCCACGAAGCTTTTTCGGCGATCCGTGAGCACAGTGTTCACCTTACAGACCTTGCTGTTATCGTTGTGGCTGCCGACGACGGCGTAAAGCCGCAGACCATCGAGGCCATTCGTTTCGCGCGAAAGGCGAATGCGCGGATGATTGTAGCTATAAATAAAATCGACAAAGAAGGTGCCAACCCGAGCCTAGTAAAGCAGCAACTAGCCGACCAGCAAGTGTTAGTCGAAGAGTGGGGCGGCGATACGGTAGCAGTCGAGCTGAGCGCCAAAACAGGCCAGGGCGTGCCTCAGCTGCTTGATATGCTGCTGCTCGTAGCCGATGTTGAAGATCTGCGCGCGGATACAGATGTCGTGAGCAGCGGCCTTATTATCGAAGCTCACGTTGAGCAGGGCCGCGGTCCGGTTGCGCATGGTCTTGTAGAAGCGGGCATACTGCGTAAGGGTGACTTTGTAGTGGCTGGTGCTACCTACGCTAAGATACGCAATTTGGAGTCAACCGATAACAAACCACTGCAATCGGCTTCGCCATCTACCCCTGTTATTATGACTGGTTTTAAGCAGTTGCCGGAATTTGGCGATGAATTCGTCGTCGTGGCAAGCGAGAAAGAGGCCCGCGTCTTAGTCGCCCAACACACAAAAGACAGCACACAGAGTCATGCCAGCAAAGGCATAACCAGCGGCGAGCTGCTTCGCATAATGAACCGTAAGCGGGAAATGGCTGAGTTGAACGTTGTGGTAAAAGCTGATGCCCAAGGATCGTTGACTTCAGTAATCGATAGCCTGAAAACGCTAAACACACAGGAAGTCGCTATCAGAGTAGTTGGTTCTGGCATTGGCCACATTACAGAGAATGATATCTATATGGCGCAGACGAGCAGCGCTGTCGTTTATGGTTTTAATATTGCCATGCAGAGCAACGTGAAACAGCTCGCTGCCAGGCAAAAGGTTGCTGTACGTTTATTTGACATCATTTATGAGCTTATAGACGATGCGCGCGAAGAGCTAAGCCGACTGCTCACGCCTCAGGTGGTAGAGACTGAGCTTGGCAGATTGTTAGTGCGAGGCGTCTTCAATACTACTAAAACAGAAATCATTTGTGGCGGCGAAGTTACCAAGGGCAAGCTGGAGGTGCCGGCGCTAGCAGCCATTATGCGCGGCGACGAGAAATTGGCCGAAGTAGAAGTGGTTAACCTTAAGCGTGGTCCTGCGGATACTAAGGAAGTCTTTGAAGGAGAGATGTGCGGATTGAGCATTAAGACTAAGCGCCGCGTCGATATACAAGAGGGCGACCGCCTGGAACTCTTCCGCCGGGAAACGTTAGTAAGGCACCTCTAGCATTGGGTGGTCCAGTGTTATAATGACGGTATGACAGATACACCAAAGAGCGACCTTCGGATCGACGACAGCTTACTCGAGGAACTCGGCCTAGTTGCCCTGCCTCAAGAGGAGAAAACCAGCCTGCTGCGGCATATATACGAGACACTGGAGATGCGAGTGGGTATGCGCTTGGCAGATCAAATGACCAACGCACAGCTCGATGAGTTCGAGCGTTTCTTTAACGCCCAAGACGATGCCGGGGCCTTCCATTGGCTGGAAACCAACTTTCCGAATTATAAAAATACGGTGGCCGAGGAGTATGCCAAGCTCAAAGGCGAAGTGCAACAGACGGCTCCCCAGATCCTAGCTACGATACGTGATAGTGGGCAGAGATCAAACCAGGCAAATAGCTAGTGTGCATCGGCTACAGCAAGTTACGGTAACCTGCCAGGAAAGCTTCGGCTGGCATGTCCGATTTGCCAATGGGCTTTAAGCGCAGTATTTCCAACGCACCCTCACCACAGTAGACGAATAGCTGTTTATTACTGACTATCACCGTGCCCGGCTTGCCCGTCCGGTCCTCAGCGCGTGTTTCGGTGATTATTACCTCTTTGCCTGCCAGTTGTGTCCGGCTTTTGGGCCAGCCGGTAAAGGCTCGGACTTCGCGTTCCAGTTGGCTCGCTGGCTTCGCCCAGTCAATGATGCCGTCTTCTTTTGTTAGGCGGCGAGAATACGTAGGGTTCTTGTCCTGCAGTATAGTTCCTGCCTGCTGGGCTACGGGTACAACTATTCCCTGGAGATACATAGGAACGACCATTTTGAGCATGGCATCACTGAGTTCTGTCAGCTCAGCGGTCAGCATCGGCGTTGTAGTGCCGGCAGGAATTGCATAGGTCGCTTGCGCAAGTAGCGGACCTTCGTCCATGGTTTCAACAAGAAGCATAAGGCTTACGCCGGTGTCCCTCTGGCCGCTTAATATTGCAAATGTGATAGGGTCGGCGCCACGCCACTGCGGCAAGATGCTGAAGTGGCTGTTGATGATTCCTAATGGGAATGCATCGATAACAACCTTACTGACGATTATGCCGAAATCAACCAGCAGGCCATATTTGCTATTAAAGCCAGCCGAGCGTATGAGTTCATCCAACTCGTGTTGGTTGTTGACCGCATATACTGGCGCGTCAGGACATACACGCTGCATTTCCTGAAGAGTGGCGGGTTTGGTAACAATAGCTTCGATTTCGTAGTCGGAGTTGAGCAGCCCTAGGCTCTCTGCTGCTACGGGACCGCTACCAAAGAAAACCATTGGCTCTTGCTTGTTCATGCTATCCCCACAAAGCGTCATTAGCGCTTATGTTCCGATCGTAATCAAGCAGCTCTAGATTGCCATCTTCTTTAAGCCTATAGAAACCCTGAGGGTTGTACTTAATGTGGTCTACGAATAGTATGCCGTTTGTATGGTCAACCTCATGTTGGAAGATGCGAGCGAGAAAGCCTTCAGCTGTCACACGGAACTCGCGCCCCTGCTCGTCGAGTGCTTTCAGACGTACTTTGGAGTAGCGGGGAACTTTTCCGTAGATGTCCTTAACGCTGAGGCAGCCTTCAAAGTCCTCTTCGATTGCGCCTTCCAATTTGGTAATGACTGGATTAATGAAAGTAGTAAATGAGAGGTCGCTTTTGTTGTCATAATTATTACGGATGATAACAATTCTATAGAGTTGATCTACTTGCACTGCAGCCAAGGCGACGCCAAGTTCATGTTTCCGGCTGTGCTCCCAACTGACGGTAGCTGCCTTCATGCCATCGATGATGGCCAATATTTCTGGTGTGATAATACCAACGCGTACTGATTTTTTGCGCAAGTCCGGGTTGGGTAGTGTAATTACATCATCCTTAGTCATGGTCATATAAGAGTGTGTCTGTAGGCGACTTTGTGTCATCGGGCGCGCCTGCTTCTTAGAGCTAATTCACATCTCCCTGTTACAGGTAAAACCAAAGCAGCGCCCTGATTTTCTATCTGTTTTCTCGTAAGGAAGCGTACCTGTAAGGTACGGTGACGAACGAAAAACAGATAGAAAGTGGGCGACCTTTGATTTTGGCCGACAGGGAGATGTGAATCAGCTCTTAGAGGGCGTTTCCATTTCATCGTCGCATTGTTCTCCTTTATCAGTGAATTATAGCGTACAGATACAGCAGAAGTGAATATTTTATAGCAAGTCCGCTGGGTCTAAGTCGTACGTCCAGCCGCTCTTTGGTAACTTCTTGATGATGGCGAGCAGCGTATTGCGCTCGCGTGCCTTAACAATAAGTTGCCAACGGTAACTGCCGCCAACCTTTTCGTGGAAGGCCGGCGCTGGCCCGTCGATGCGTACGGCAAGTTTATCCGCGACAAGTACGCTTCGCAACGACTCCGCCGCCTTCTCGGCGCTTGCTGTCGATGTACGGCTGGAACTAAGCTTAAGCAAATGGCAGAAGGGCGGAAAGAAGTACCTCTTACGCTCAATAATCTCGTCGTGATAGAACGCTTCCCAATCGTTGTGAAGCGCGGCTGTCAGCAGGCTGCTGTCGGGTCGGTAGGTCTGAATAACGGCATGGCTTTTAACATGTCCGCGGCCGATGCGTCCAATAACTTGGCTGAGCAACTGGTACGTTCGCTCCTGCGCTGTGTAGTCGGGTAGGTACAAGCTACTATCGGCGAGTATAACGCCGAGTGTGCTTAAACGGGGCAGGTCAAGGCCCTTCGTAAGCATCTGCGTCCCTATTAAGATGTCAATTTTACCATCAATGATGCGCTGATATTGGTTCTCGAGTCGCTCAGACTTTAAACTGTCTGCGTCAAAGCGCATAATTCTTGCTTCAGGAAACACTTTCCCCACTTCATCCACGATTGCCTTGGTACCGAAACTGCGAAAAGTAATAGATGTGCGGTGGCATGCTGGGCAGCTCATTATCGTATCCTGCCGGAAGCCACATACATGACAGCGAAGTGCGTGATCGTCGCCGTGGTATGTGAGCGATACGTCACAATTGGGGCACAACGCTTGCCAACCGCAATGTTCGCAGAGAGCGACGCGTGCCGTGCCGCGGCGATTAAGATACAGAAGGGCTTGTTCTCCCTGGGTAAGGCTGTGTGATATAGCCTTAATTAGTGGGAGCGAGAGATGAGGAGTACGAGTAAACTGGCTGCGGTCTCTCAGATCGACTACGCTGGTAGTACGGTCGAAGTGTTCTGCTTTTGCTAGATACTCAAGCCGTACGATGGTCTTACTTTTCTGTTCTGCCATGTAGTAGTCGGTCACTGAAGGCGTTGCAGAACCTAAAATAAGCGTACAGTTGTAAATCTTACTTAATTGTGATGCCACACGGATAGCATGATAGTGAGGTGACTGCTCCTGCTTATACGCAGGGTCGTGCGACTCATCGACAACAATTAAACCTACATTCTGCAACGGCGTAAAAAGTACGGACCGCGGGCCGACTGCTACGATAGGCGTTCTAGTCGTTAGGATAGTAAGCCATGCTGCCCGACGCTGCTTGGGTGTGAGGTGTGAATGAATGACAACGACTTGCGAGCCAAAAAGCTCTGTAAATACGGCTGCAAGTTGCGAGGTAAGGCCTATCTCAGGACTAAGAATCATGGCCGACTGTCCGTTCTTCAGTGCCTGCCCCGTCAGTTCAGTGTATATACGTGTTTTCCCGCTGCCAGTACGACCATGGAGAAGATACGTGTCGGGTGTTTGCATGGCGTTGAGAGCGGCAACCTGCTCGTCAGTCAGCCGTGGCTGTGATATTGTTCTCTTAAGGTACGGCGTTGGGGTTTGGTCCATCACCTGGGCTTTGGAGCCGAGTGTTGACGGTAAAAATAGGCCTGCAATAACTCCGATAGGTGCAGGGTAGAACTGCTGTAGCCATTCGGCCAGTCTTAGGGTGGTCGGTGGAAGGGGCTGAAGCTCGAGCACGGTTGCTATGGGCTTTGTGGCGAATTGTGGGCGTGCTACCGCTTTGACGACTATGCCCGGTACACGTTGGTTGCGTAGTGGTACGGTGACAATCGATCCGCTCGCGAGCGGTCGGTCATATTGGTACGTCAGCGCCTCATTGCCGCGAAACTGAATCGAGCGCACCCAAACATGATAATAAAACATAATAGCCACGTATCTTCAGTATAGCTTGCAGGAGGATGACAAAGGCATTATTATTAAAAAAGCACAACAGGGCGGGTAAGATGCGGCCGTAACGTTCGTGAGGTAGAGAAACGTATGCTCGATATATTTATTACATCTAGAGTTCGCCGTAAGATCATTGTTATCTATGCGAAATATCCAGATTTTAAGACGCACGTGCGCGGGCTGGCCAAACTCATCAAGGAAGATGCGGGCAATATACAGCGGGAGCTAAAGCGGCTGGAGAAAGTAGGCTTCCTGGTTTCGGAGAAGCAGGGTAATACCAAAGTCTACTCTACGAATAAGCAGTTTCCGATTTTTAAAGAATTGCAGAGCATAGTGTTAAAGTCACAACGTACTAACCAGAAAAAGGTGATCACCTCTTAAAACCGCTTGCACAGATAGCCTCTTATAGGGTAAAATAGCATCGATGATACAAGTAACACGCAAAGACTCCAGAGAGTCGACAGAGAACCTCTTACGGCGCTTTAACCGCAAAGTTCAACAATCGGGTGTTGTGGCTGCAGTAAAGCATGGCCAGTATTTCGAGAAACCTCGCAGCAAACGCGATCGTCGTACCCGAGCCATCCTGCGCCAAGAGCAGAAAGCAGCCAAAGCTAAACGAATCAAACTCGGGCAGCGGTAATTCTTTTATTGTACTAATGCTAGAAGACAGACTGAACCAGGATTTGAAGCAGGCAATGCTCGCTGGTGACAAATTTGTTGCAAATGCTCTGCGGACACTGAAAAGCGTAATTCTGTACGCCAAAGTTGCAGACGGAACACGTGGCCAGGCAATGCCTGACGCTGCTGTGGTTGCCCTGCTCCAAAAAGAGGCCAAGAAGCGCCAAGAGAGTGCGGACTTGTTCCGTCAGGGCGGCAGAGAAGAGAAAGCTCAAGATGAGTTGGCTGAAAAAGCGCTCATCGAACGCTATTTGCCGGCACAGCTTGGCGAAGATAAAATTGCTCAGCTTGTGGATGATTCGATCGCAGAGCTTGGCGGAGCTGAACAGGCCACTATGGGAGCGGTTATAGCTGAGGTGAGGCAGAAAACTGCCGGTACTGCAGACGGCGCACTCATCGCTCAACTAGTAAGAAAAAGGTTACAGCCATGATTATCCTGATGGGCGTGGCAGGGGCCGGCAAAAGTATGCAGGGGCGTTTATTCGCTGATGAGCACGGCTTCGCGTGGATCTCTACTGGTGAGTTACTGCGAGTTCTGGTAACAGGTAAGCGTCGGCACGAAATGCTTGAAGGTAAACTGCTGAGTGATGATGAAATGGTTCATATCCTTGATAAAGTCCTCGACCTTATCAATACCAGCGATGAGTTTGTCTTAGATGGTTTTCCGCGGACTATACCGCAAGCCGAATGGATACTCACCCAGGCAGAGCACGGAAGGTTTGATATAGATATCGTATTCAATCTTGTCGCTTCACAAAACCTGCTGCGGACACGTTTGCGCGCCCGCGGACGCATAGACGACACCGATGAGGCGATTGCGCAGAGGTTCAAAGAATACGAGGAGGTAACACGACCCATTATGGACCTCTTAAGAGCCCGCGGTATACACGTATACGATATTGATGCCAGCAAGACTCCGCAAGAAGTCCACGACGCACTGCTTAGCCACGTCAATGGCCTTCATCTGACCGAGGCTCTATGAAAACACGGGTCAAGACAAAGGACGAAATTCAGGCAGTGCGCGAGAGCGGTCGTATGCTGGCGGTAGTCCTAGGTGCTGTATCTAAACATGTGGCGCCCGGCATATCTACGAAAGAGCTTGCTATTATTGCTGCATCTGAGCTCAAAAGCTTAGGCGGTAAGCCAGCCTTTTTGGGTCATCAAGGATTTCCGGACGTTATTTGTATCTCGATTAACGACGAGATTGTACATGGCATTCCCAGCCCGAAACGGCTGCTCAGCGAAGGGGACATTGTAAGTCTAGACTTCGGTGTGTCATATAAGGGTATGCTTACTGACGGTGCGCTCAGCACAATCGTCGGTAAACCCAACAAACCAGAGCACCAACGGCTGCTGGAAGCGACCGAACGGTCACTTAAGGCCGGGATAGATGCAGTTCGTGGAGGCATTCGTGTCGGTGATATTAGCGCAGCGATCGAAGCCGTTCTCAGGCCGGGACACTACGGCATCCCTCGTGATTTGGTCGGGCATGGCATTGGCGAGCGGTTGTGGGAGGATCCTAATATTCCGAATTACGGCAGGGCAAATACTGGCCCTTGGCTTGTCGCTGGCATGACTATCGCAATCGAGCCGATGGTAACGCTCGGCACTGATCGTATTGCCGTAGATGATGACGGTTGGACTATTAGAACAGCGGACGGTTCTTGGGCTGCTCACTTTGAGCATACCGTGCTTATCCTCGATAATGGTGCCGAGATTCTCACGCAAGCGTAGTTGTTGCGACTGCGGCTCTTGCCGCCCCGGCCTTGCTGAAACAGAAAGTTAAGCAGTATACTACTCCAAGATGCGCGAATCTTCTGCTAACCATTTCGTAGGGCTCGATATTGGCACGAGCACCGTGCGCTGTGTTGTCGGCATGGTTGATCCGAATGGCGGCAGTAATCTGTCTATTATTGGTCACGGGTCGGCCCCTAATATAGGTATGCGCAAAGGCGTAGTAGTACATATTGAGGATACAGCGGAAGCCATAACCAAAGCGCTGACAGAAGCGGAACGGATTTCCGGCGTACATATTGAGCGTGCCACGGTAAACATCAACGGAACACACGTCAGCGGCTTGGATTCTAAGGGCGTTATTGCGATCAGCGCCGCGAACAGCGAGATTACGACTGAGGATCGCCTGCGGGTGGAGGAAGCAGCAACCGTGGTAAACTTTCCGCCTAACAGGGAAATTGTTCAATTCTTTGCTAAGAATTATAGTCTAGACGGACAACGCAATATCAAAAATCCGGTTGGTATGCACGGCGTGCGTCTTGAAGTTGATGCGCATATCGTAACTGCCACAACAGTAAATGTACGCAGTCTGGATATGGCGCTCGAGAAAGCTGGTGTACGCGCTAACCATCATACTGTTTCAAGCCTGGCGTCCGCTGAGGCGGTACTGGGCCGCCAGCAAAAGGAAGCAGGGACGCTGCTACTCGATATAGGATCAGGAACCACGAATCTGATCGTGATCGAAGACGGCGAAGTGCAGCACATTGCTGTTATCGGTATCGGTGGCATGCACATAACGAACGACTTGGCCATAGGGCTGAGAACTGATCTGGATATAGCTGAAAAGGTTAAGCTTGAATACGCCCAGCTCGGCGAGCCTAAAAAGACAACAGCTATACTTACTGTCGGCAACGCCCATCACTCTTTCGCAATGGCTGACATTGTGATGATTGCCGAAGCGCGTGTAGACGAGCTATTCGAATATGTCGATAAAGAGCTGCGTAAGATCAGACGTTTCCGTAAGCTTCCCGGCGGTATAGTGCTAACTGGCGGGACAGCCAAACTTCCTGGCATTGCCTCGTTCGCTAAAGACAGATTGCAGCTCGCTGCGAGGGTTGGCAGTTTGCAGACCATTTCAGGGTTGGTCGAAGCAGTTGAAGATGTGTCATATGCTTCGGCCGTGGGTCTGATGCTGCTTGATATGCTGCTGTTGCCTGAACAACAGCAAGCAGGCGCAGGCCGCCAGGCTACAGATAATGCAATGGGTATGGTGGATGCAATTTTGCGGCGGCTGCGTCGTCTCTAGGCGCCAGAACAATAAATATATACAATATCTGCTGTCGTGTGCCATGTAGCTTGCGTACCCGATCTACTCCGGACAAATTGTTGAAGCAGTCCAAGAGCTGTCGTATACTGTGAGAGTACAAATGATGACACTTAAGAGGGACACTACATTATATGCCGCAAGCAATTGAGCCAGCCATAGAAACGTTTGCAAAAATTAAAGTTGTCGGCGTGGGTGGTGCCGGGGGTGCGGCTATCAACCGGATGGCCGAAGCAGGGATCGAGAACGTTGAATATATCGCTATTAATACTGACTCCCAGGCTCTGCACAACTCTCGCGCCGGCGTAAAATTGCATATAGGCAAAGAAACGACTCGCGGCCTAGGCGCTGGTGCTGATCCATCGGTCGGCGAGCATGCTGCCGAGGAGTCTAGGGAAGAGATCAAAAGGGCGCTTGAGGGTGCGGATATGGTGTTTGTGACAATTGGAGCTGGCGGTGGCACAGGCAGCGGTGCCGGTTATATCGTCGCGCAAATTGCGAGAGATATGGGAGCGTTGGTTGTCGGTTTTGCGACAAAGCCATTTGCCTTCGAGGGCGAGAAGCGGCGGCGTAATGCCGACCGGGCAATTGAGAATCTTCGCAAATCCGTCGATACGCTTATTATTATCCCCAATGATCGGCTGCTTCAGACTATTGATCGCCAGACACCGCTGCTAGAGGCCTTTAAAGTGGCTGATGACGTGCTTAGGCAGGGCATACAGGGCATTTCTGATCTTATAACAGTCCATGGGCTTATCAACCTTGATTTTGCTGATGTTAAAACAGTTATGAGCAATGCCGGGACCGCCTTGATGGGTATCGGTCGCGCAAGCGGCGAGAACCGTGCGGTAGTGGCGGCGCAGCAGGCGATTGAGTCACCTTTGCTTGAAGTGTCTATAGACGGGGCCCGGGGAATCTTGTTCAACGTTATCGGTGGCAATGATCTATCCATGCACGAGATTAACGCTGCTGCCGAGACTATTACTAACGCTGCCGATCCCGACGCAAACATCATATTTGGGGCTACCGTTAACCCCGACCTTGAAGGTGAGGCAATAGTTACAGTCGTTGCGACCGGCTTTGATGCATCATATTTCTCCAACCGACAGGGTCAGGCACAAACCTGGGGAGATACTGGCGTCACGGGCTCTGACGATGGCGACGCCGCAGCTACGGCTAGCGGCCAGAAAGCAGACCAGTCTGATATTAGCGACTTGGATATGTCGCTGGACAGCAAAAGCTCTGCCGCAGTTGATCTGACTGCTGATGAGCCGATACCTAATATTTGGGGCACTGAGGACCAACACGCAAAGGCCAGTGATGATAACCCGGTAGTTACGGCTGATGACGATGACGAGCTCGATCGGCCGTCCTTTTTAAGAAGGCTTAAGGGCCTCGCCAGGCGCGATACGGACGACAAGCCCTCAGATGACACTAAGAAGTAAAACGCTGTGGAGTGTGTATTAAATTACACCACAAGTCTTGTTGCAAAACGCTATAGATAGAGCTAGCATAGACTAATAGAGCGCTATATGTAGAATAATGTAGGCTCGCACATTGCTATTTGAGTAAAGGAGATTTGCAGCATGAAATGTAGTCGCTGCCAGGAGCAAGACACCAAGGTCATTGAATCTCGGGACGTCGCAGATGGCCAATCTATCCGTCGACGACGTATGTGTACCGTCTGTAACTATAGGTTCACTACCTACGAGCGTGTTGAGCGTCCCCAGCTTGTAGTCGTTAAGAAGGACGGCACCCGTGAAGTTTTCAACCGCGAGAAGCTTCTGGCCGGTCTGTACCGCGCAAGCGAAAAAACATCAGTCAGCAGTGTCCAGCTGGAGCGAGTCGTAGCAGATATCGAAGAGCAGTTGTATGCTTGCGGTGAGCCAGAGGTTAAGAGCTCGAAAATCGGTTGTCTGGTGATGGATCGGCTTTGGCCGCTTAATGAGGTCGCCTACGTCCGTTTTGCGAGCGTTTACAGGCGGTTCAAAGATATCACAGGGTTCGAAAAAGAACTCTCCGATATCCGCCGGCAGCGTAATAATACAAAGGAGTTGGTCAAAGAAGCCTGACTTTGACCGTTCCCTCAGACGGCCTACTGACTAGATAGGCCGCCGCAGGGAGCTTGGGCTATCCGGCGCATGAGAGCAGCCGAAAGGGCCGAAACTCTAACAAACAATACATATCAACCATAATATAAGTGAGGGTATTATGAGCCAAACTACAAGCCTGGCTATCAGGCGGTTCTTTACTCGCCCTAAAACTAGGGCGTACGACCAGCTAAAGTGGGTAACTCGAGACTCGGTTATTATGAATCAAACAACCAATAAGCCAGTCTTCGAGCAGAAAGACGTCGAATTTCCAACGGGCTGGTCTCTGAATGCCATTAACATTGTGGCGCAGAAGTATTTTAGCGGCACGCCCGGAATGGCGGACCGAGAAGCCTCGTTACGCCAGTTAATTGATCGTGTTGCTGACACAATAGTGCGCCAGGGGAGACAAGAAGGCTATTTTGAATCCGACACTGAAGCCGAAAATTTTCTTGAAGAGCTTAAATATGTGCTTGCAACACAGCGAGCTGCATTTAATTCGCCAGTCTGGTTCAATATTGGTGCAGCCGATCGTGCCCAACAAGCGAGCGCCTGCTTTATCTTGGCCGTCGACGATACTATGCAATCTATTTTGGAATGGTATACCGAAGAAGGCATGATTTTTAAAGGTGGTTCTGGGTCTGGTGTTAATGTTAGTACCATCCGTTCGTCGTTAGAGCCGTTAGGCAAGAGCGCTGGAAGGGCTTCCGGGCCGCTCAGCTTTATGCGCGGGGCTGACTCGGTTGCAGGCGCAATCAAAAGCGGTGGTAAAACGCGCAGAGCCGCAAAGATGGTCGTAATGAACGCCGGTCATCCTGACATCGAGGAATTCATCTGGTGCAAGGCCATTGAAGAACGCAAGGCACGCGTGCTTGAACAGGCAGGTTTCGATATGACGCTGGACGGCAAAGATATTTTTTCCGTGCAGTATCAGAACGCGAATAATTCTGTTCGTGTGACGGATGACTTCATGCAGGCTGTCATTGATGACGCCGATTGGGGACTCGTCGGGATTCGTACCGGTAAAGTAATGAAGACTGTCAAGGCGCGCCATGTTTTCCGCCAGCTTTCCGAGGCGGCCTGGGAGTGCGCCGACCCGGGTATGCAGTTCGATACGACCATCAATAAATGGCACACGTCACCTAATGCTGGACGTATTAATGCCAGCAATCCGTGCAGCGAATATATGCATTTGGACAATTCAGCCTGTAACCTGGCCAGCATTAACTTGCTGAAGTATCTGAACGATGACAACACCTTCGATATCGAAGCATTTCAGCAAACGGTTGAGTTAGTATTTACCGCTCAAGAAATCCTGGTGGGTTATTCAGAGTACCCTACGGAAAAGATCACGAAGAATGCCCGCGCGTACCGTCAGCTCGGCCTTGGCTATGCTAACCTTGGGGCGTTGCTGATGGCGCAGGGCTTGCCTTATGATTCGGCAGAAGGCCGCGCGCAAGCCGCAGCGATTACGGCGTTGATGACGGGGCATGCCTATGCCACAAGCGCCAAGATCGCGCGGTTAGTCGGTCCCTTCGCTGGCTTCCTGAAGGACAGAGAGCCCCTAATTAACGTGCTCAGGATGCATCGTGAAGAAGTGTCGCATATTGACGCTAGCTTGGTGTCAGAAGATCTTCTGAGTGCTGCGGCTCATGCCTGGGATGAGGCAGTCGAGCTTGGTGGTCGTTACGGCGTCCGTAATTCACAAGCCACCGTGTTAGCACCGACGGGTACGATTGGTCTGATGATGGACTGCGACACAACCGGTATTGAGCCCGATTTGGGTCTAGTGAAGCTGAAGAAGCTTGTAGGAGGCGGCACGATGAGCATCGTCAACCAGACCGTGCCCCGTGCCCTCACAGCCCTTGGCTATTCCAAAATGCAGGTTGATGACATCGTGCGGTATATCGATATCGAGAAAACAATTCTTGGCGCACCGCATCTAAAGAAGGACCACGAGCCAGTCTTTGCCTGTTCAATGGGCGACAACGCGATTCATTACCTTGGCCACGTCAGAATGATGTCTGCCGTACAACCGTTTCTTTCGGGTGCGATTAGCAAGACGATCAACATGCCTGAAACCGCAACGGTTGAGGATGTCGAGCAGCTGCACATTGATGCCTGGAAAATGGGGCTCAAGGCCGTGGCGGTCTACCGCGATAACTGTAAGGTTGCCCAGCCGCTTTCCATGGCTAAGAAAGAGGTTGAGGATAAGCAAGTGCCTTCGGCGGCAGCGCCGGTTAATCCAGTACAGGCCGCCGTGGAAAGCAAGGTTGTTGTAAAAGGTGCTATGCGTCGCCGCTTGCCAAAACGCCGTAACGGCAGGACGTACAAGTTTTCGGTAGCTGACCTGGAAGGTTACTTTACCGTTAGCGAGTACGAAGACGGCATGCCTGGCGAGCTCTTCATCAATGTGTCGAAGCAAGGTTCAACTTTGTCGGGCCTGATGGATTCATTTGCGATCGCTGTAAGCCATGGCCTGCAATACGGTGTACCGCTGAAGAGCTATGCCCGTACGCTCATGAACACCAGCTTCGCTCCGTCGGGTATAACCGACGATGAAGATATTCGTACCGCCAGCTCTATAACCGATTACATCATGCGTCGGCTAGCTATGGACTACTTGTCGTTTGACGACCGTCTGGAACTTGGTCTGGCATCGCTGGACGATATGCCCGAGCAACAGACAAGCCTGTTGACAGATGTTTTGTTGGTTGCCACTACGACGGTGGATCAAGACGAGCGTTCTGCAAACATTCGGGGTGCAGCTGTCGAAGAGCCTGTTGTTGCTAGCACTGCAACTTCCGTAGATGCTAAGCCGGTTCCAAAGGACAGTGCCGCGCCGCTGTGCTACAACTGCGGCAACCAGACCCAGCGTTCGGGTAGTTGCTATGTGTGTAATGCCTGCGGTTCAACGACTGGTTGTAGCTAGAGTTACTACTATGTGCTGAAATACCGCAGTCAATTGCAGTCGCTAAACCCACCTTACCGATATTGGGCAAGGTGGGTTTATGCCTTTCGTTGGCTGTCAGCGGTATGCTACACTAAACGGGATGAAAATACTTATCCTTTATCGGCCTAAGTCCGAGCAGGCCAGTAATGTCGAATCCTTTATCCATGATTTTAAGCAACGACATGAAGCGGACCGTATGGAGATTCTTGACATAGATAAGCGTGACGGTATTGCTGCGGCGACACTCTACGACATTATGCAGTATCCAGCTATTCTGGCGCTGAGAGACGATGGCTCAGTGTTGAGATCCTGGCTCGGCGAGCCGCTGCCGTTAATGGACGAAGTAGCCTTTTATACTGCTTCCTGAAATTGCAACTTGCATAGCCTCTGAGGTATAATAACAACGTACAATTTGGAAGAAGCGTTTTGCCAGCAGGCAAAGAAGCGGTCATCAGCCGTAAGCTCCGGGAAGAACAGGTAAACTATCCTACTAGAACCCGGCGGTAGTCCCGTAATTGGCATACAATCGAGCGCCTCCCAGGAATCACCCCTAGAGGAAGCCGGATGGTACCTCCGCTGCAAGCGGATCCGGCGTCTCTGTTAAGGGTGATTTTTATATAACCAAAGGACAGTATGAAATACCGCAAAGGTACTCGGCGCAAGGCTATAGAATACGAAAAAGACCTGGTGCATTATTGGAAAGAGCACCAGACCTTCGAAAAGTCTATTGCCCAGCGGCCGGCGGACAATGCCTATGTTTTCTATGACGGTCCTCCGTTTATAACCGGCCTTCCGCATCACGGTACACTTTTGACGTCTGTCGTTAAGGACGCCGTGCCGCGCTATCAGACTATGAAAGGGAAGCGCGTCGAACGCGTGTGGGGCTGGGATTGCCACGGTTTACCGGCTGAGGTATTCACCGAAAAGAAGCTCGGTATTCAGGACAGGCGTGATATCGGTACGAAAGTTACGCTCGAAGAGTACATAACGACATGCCGGGCGAACATGGTGCAGACGGGATCGCTCTGGGAAGATACGATTGACCGCATCGGCCGCTGGGTAGACTTCCGCGGCGCCTACAAGACAATGGACAAGCCGTACATGGAAAGCGTGTGGTGGGCCTTTAGGCAGCTGTATGAAGCCGGCAAAATCTACGAGGGCGAAAAAGTACTGCTGTATTGTACGCGCGACGCCACGCCCATTTCCAAGGCCGAAGTTGCCCAGGATAACAGCTACAAAGATGTAACCGATCCGTCGGTATACGTCAAGTTCAAGCTGAAAGACGAGGACGCCTATCTGCTGGCGTGGACGACGACTCCTTGGACGCTGCCGGCTAATACGGCAGTCGCGGTGAACCGCGATTTCGATTACGCACTAGTGCGGCTTGAAGACGGGCAAAAGCTGATCTTAGCGCAGGAGCTGCTTGCACGGACCATCACTGACGAAAAGCATCAGCCCCTGCCATTCACGCTGGAACGCGTCTTAAAGGGGTCTGAGCTGATCGGTAAAGAATACGAGCCGCTGTTTGAGGATCGCGGCCAGAACGCTCATAGAGTCTGGCAGGCTGACTATGTCAGTCTTGAGGAGGGGACGGGTATCGTCCATCTGGCGCCTGCTTACGGCGAAGAAGACTTTCTCTTAGCCAAGCAAGAGGGCTTCCCGATAGTCTCAAATATTGACGACAGCGGCTTCTACACATCGGGCGAATGGGAAGGTCAGCAGGTATGGGAAAGCAACAAGCCGGTTGCCAAGGCGCTGCACGAACGCGGTGCGGTCTGGAAGATCGTCTATGTGACGCATAGCTACCCGCACTGTCATCGCTGCGGCACGCGGCTGATGTACCGGGCTCATCCCAGCTGGTTTATGGATATTTCCGGTCAGCGACGGGCAATGCTGGAGCAGAACGGCACGATCGATTGGTTCCCGCCGCATATCAAGCACGGACGCTTTGAAAAGACCGTAGAGAGCGCGCCGGACTGGAACCTCAGCCGTGACCGCTTTTGGGCAACGGCTATGCCGGTGTGGAAGGGCAAAGACAAACAGGGCGGTGAGCATGTCAAAGTTGTAGGGAGTTACGCCGAGCTAAAGGAGCTTTCTGGTGTGGAGCTGGAAGACTACCACCGTCCATGGATTGATGATATAACGTTCGAAATCGACGGGGTGCACTACGAGCGCATCGATAAAGTCCTGGACTGTTGGTTCGAGAGCGGCTCTATGCCCTTCGCCCAGTTCCATTATCCGTTCGAGAATGCGGAAAAGTTTGAGGCCAACTTCCCGGGCGATTTCATTGTGGAATACGTAGGGCAGGTCAGGGCGTGGTTCTACTATCTGCATGCTGTTGGCGTCGGTTTGTTCGGAAAGGCCGTATTTAAGACGGCGTTAGTGCACGGGACACTTGCCGGCAATGACGGTCGCAAGATGAGCAAAAGCTTCGGCAACTATACCGATCCGAACGAATTAATGGATAAATATAGCGCAGATTCGTTGCGATTTTTGCTACTTTCTTCATCACTTTTAAATGGCGAAGACTATTCGCTGATCGACAAGGATGTAGCCGACGTGGCGCGCAAGCTGAGCATGGTTTGGAACATGTTCGATTTCTTCACACTGTACGCCGAAGTCGATGAATGGGAGTGGGACGGTAAGCTTGAAGACCCCTACGAAGATCTCGCAAATCCATTGGACCGATGGATAGTGTCGCGTTTACATCAGCTTACGCAAGAAGTTGAAAAATACATGGATGGCTATGATTTGCCTAATGCGTTAAAGCCGATCTTGCCGTTCATTGATGATGCTTCTAACTGGTACGTCCGCCGCTCCCGGCGCCGTTTTTGGAAAAGTGATGACGACAAAGATAAACAAAATGCCTATAGAACACTGCATTATTTGCTAGTAAGGCTTTCAATGGTTATGGCGCCGTTCACCCCCTTCCTAGCAGAAGAGTTATATCAGAAGCTCACAGGTGGCGAGTCGGTGCATCTTATCGATTGGCCAAAAGCTGGTCGCGTGGATCAACTCGTTCTGGACCGTATGCAGTTTGCGCGTAATGTTATTGCCGACGGCCTTGGCCAGCGCGCGGCTGCCGGGATCAAGGTACGTCAGCCGTTGAAGGCTGTAAGCGTGAAAGGTGCACCCTCCCTCTTTGATAACGCCGGCGCTGACTATCTGGATATCATTCGTGAGGAGCTAAACGTCAAGGAAGTTTCCATAAAATCGGGCACAGCCAAGCTAAATGTTGCGCTTGACTTGAAGCTTAGTCCAGAGCTGGAACGTGAGGGTATGGCTCGGGAGGCTGTTAGGATCGTACAAAATGCCCGGAAGCAAGCCGGTTTGGATGTCGACGACCGTATATTGCTAAGTTTATCGACGACCGACCATACTTTGCGACGGGCTCTGGAGGAGTATAGAGATACCATCTTGGCAGAAACGCTCGCAGCCGAACTTGTATTTGACCATTCGTATGCATACGAGGCGGCAAGTGCCATCGATGCGGCGCCGCTAACCGTTTCGCTTCAGAAGCGTTCGTAGCTATTTACAGAGAGGGCATTCTCTGGTAAACTTATTCCGTTAATCATTGAACGGAATCGTATATACCCCTATGAAAAAAGCTGTCATCACTACCGGAAGCAAGCAATACCTTGTAAGCGAAGGTCAAACGTTTGAAGTAGAGCTGTTAAAAAGCGATGACAAAACCGTCAGCTTTGAACCTCTGTTAGTAATCGACGGTCAACGAGTCAGCATAGGCACACCCCTGGTTAGTGGCGGTAAGGTCACTGCAGAAATTATCGAAGCAGACAAAAAAGCCGACAAAGTTACCGGCGTGCGGTATAAGGCAAAGAAGCGTGTCCACAAGGTCCACGGCCATCGTCAGCACCAGACACTGTTGAAGATCAGTAGCATAGCTTAAGCTAACGGTTCCAGCGCTCCATGCTGCCCCCTCAGAGGGCGGCTTTTTGTGCATAATCACGCGTAGTGCTGCGTTTTATGCGGAAGCCCTGTGGACAATATATAATAAAATTTTGGTTCACGGCATAACTTACAACACTATTTTTAAGATAAATTTTGCATGTTCATCTGTTTGTCCAGCTGTCTAAGGTTGATTGTGCAGTTTATAGTTAATATTACAACGCTATGCATGTGTTACATGTGTATTCTGACTGTACTTTTTCTTGTAAATTTTGTGCTCGGTTTCTCTTGCAACATCTTAAATTGCTAGACATACTTAAGGGATGAGCGTGTTGTGGACAATGGCCCGCTCATGTAATGTATTCTTTCTGTCGCCAATGTGCGGCTGAGAGACCAAAAAAATAACAAACATGCACAGACAAACATCGCAAAAAGCGGAACTCTTTGCACGCGCCCTCAGGATGGGTATCCTGGGGGTGTTTGCAGTATTTGCCTGTGTATTGCTATTCTCCCTGTTAGGGCCGAAACAAGCGGCTGCTGCCACCAGCAGCACCATCAACTTCCAGGCCCGGCTGGAAAGTTCCGGTGGCAGTATCGCTCCGGATGGGAATTACGACATTACCTTCCATCTCTTCAACTCCAGTACTGCCGTTGGTGGTACTTCTACCGACACCGGGTGCGGTACGGACACGAGCTGTGAATGGGAAGAGTCCTACACCTACAACAGTGGTCCGGGTAGCAGTGACGTCCGCGTCCGGGTAGCCAACGGCTATCTCACCGTCAGCCTTGGTTCCATAACCTCCTTCGGCAGCATCAACTGGAACCAGCAGCAATGGCTGACCATGGATATTGGCGGTACAACCGGTAGTGGTGCCATAACATGGGACACCCAGATGACCCCGCGATTGCTGCTGACGGCGACGCCGTATGCGTTTAGCGCGGGAGAGCTGAGTGTTACGAACGGCAACGGTACATCTACCTTGAGCCTTACAGCTCCAGCTTCTACTGTTCACGACGACACCGTCACAATACCGGACGAAACTGGTACGGTTTGTACGACAGCCGCAACTGGAGTATGTTCGGCAGCGGGCGGTTACGTCCAACTGCAAAACGCAACGCCAGGTACATTCCAGACCGGAAACTTTAACATCAACACCGGAACGGGCATCTTGGGAACGCTCCAGTCAGCAGCCTCGCAAGCTTTGACGGTTACGGCTCACGCCACCTCAACCTGGAGTACCGATGCCGGTAACCTAACACTGCAAGCAAGCGCAGCATCCAGCCAGGTCAGCATCGATGCCGGTACCAGTACGACTGGCATATTAAACCTGGCCAATACCAACGCCGCTACTATCAACTTGGCCGGCAATAACATCGCCCACACGATTCACATCGGGGATGGCGGCAGCAGTACCGTCCAGACTATCACCATCGGCAGCGCCGGTTCTACCAGCGCAGTTACCATCGCTGGCGGTACCGGCAGCAGCGTTCAGCTGCAGAGTCAGGGTACGATCCTGATCGGCAACAACGCAGTGGCGCAAACGATTACTATCGGCAGCTCTACGGCTTCTACCGCAATCAACCTGCAGTGCGGTGCAGGCGGCACGTGCGCCCTTGGCAACAACGCGACCGACCACAGCACGACCGTCGGCTCCACGAGCGGTACGAGCCTGACGACGGTGCAGAGCGGGAGCGGCGGCGTATCCCTCAGCGGTGCCACTACCGTTACCGGCACAAACACCTTTACGGTGAACGCTGGTGCAAGCACCCTAAATGGGCTGGCAACCGGATCATCCACGGCTCTTACCGTTACTACGAATGCCACTACCAACGTCGGCGCCACCATCAAGGGCGCGGCTTCCCAAACCGCCAACCTCCTGCAGCTGCAGGACAGTACGGGGGTTAACCTGCGAAGTTTCGACGCGTCTGGCAACGCAGAACAGCTTGGGTATACGGATAGCCCGTACGGCGGTTTGGGCGCTTACGGCAATCTACTAACGCAAAGCGAAGGCTTTGACAACGGCGGTGGCAGCCCGTGGACGTATGCCAACGTTACTACGCCGTCTGCTAACACCGTGGTGGCGCCTGACGGTAATACCACCGCCGAAAGTTTAGCCGGCACTGGCGCTGGAGGAACAGTCAAGCAAGTCTTTACTACTAGTACTAATGGTACCTACACTTTCAGTGTCTGGCTGAAGAGCGGTAGTACCCAGGCTGGACAGTTACGTATTGATTGTACCGGCGGGACTTGCGCTCCTACCACTGGAACGCCTAGTGCATTTACCGCAACTACCACCTGGCAGCGCTTTAGTGTTACCCAAACCATTACGGGTACCCTCACCTCGCTTACAGTTGTTATATTACCCGGCGGCGCTGGTACTGGTACCGTCAGTGCATGGGGTGCGCAGCTGGTGCAGGCGAGTGTGCCGCAAGTGTATGTACGGACAATTACTGCTGCGGTGAGTGCCGGCACTGGCCTTATTAACAGCGACTTCGCGGTGTTTAGGAATAATTCCAACTCGGCTACTTCGTTCGTCGTACAGAACGCCAGCGGCGTCAATGATTTGGCGGTTGACTCCACTAATGACCAATTAGTGCTTGGTACGGCGGGGACGCTTACCGGCAAGTTGGCATTCGGCCTGGTCGGCGGCGGCGTCACGACACTCACCCCAACCAGCTCCGCCTCTAGCTTTGGTATTACTATTCCGGCCGAAGCCGGCACCCTCTGTACTAATAATACGACTGGCGTCTGCGCCACGGCCGGCACCGGATATGTATTGTTCTCTCCAACGTCTACGCAAACCGATGCAACTGCGAATGACACCATATACGTTACGAAAAACAATGCTGGCGGCAATATATTACGATTGGCAAAGAACGGCACCGGAGACGTATTTGTGGTTGCTAATGGCGGTAATATCACGGCTACCGGTACCTACAACACCAATACCTTCACGTCTTCCGACCTGCAGTTCGGCAATGCCGGTACGGCTACTATCCAGCCGGCAGCCTCACGAGCCTTGACGATTACTGCTCACGCGACCTCAACCTGGAGTACCGACACCGGCGACCTGACACTCCAGGCAAGTGCTGCTTCCAGCCAGGTAACCATCGACGCCGGTACTGCCGGCACGGTGAATCTGGCGAACGCCAATGCCACTACTATCAATCTGGCCGGCAACAATACCGGTCACATTATTCACATCGGTGACGGCGGTAGCAGTACAGCTCAAACAGTTACAATAGGCTCAACGTTCGGAGCGTCGGCACTGACTTTGCAGGCGGGTACCAATAATATTAACCTGTTGACTAATAGTGCTTCTGCGGCGATTATCGTAAAGACCGGCACTAACTCCTCGACTGGGTTCCAACTCCAAAACGCCAGCAGCACAGTACTCGCCAACCTCGACACCACGGCCAGCACCGGCAATAACCTAGTCGCCAATCCAAGCTTTGAATCGGCAGTGAGTAACTGGTCAGCCTTGAGCGGCGGCAGCGCTGCCCAAGACGGTACGCAGTTCTACGAAGGGACTAAATCTCTCAAGATCGCCACTAACGGCAGTGGTGGTGGCGAAAGTTATAACGCCGGCGCACCTACGACCTTCCTATCCACAAACACCACGTATACCTTGTCGGCCTATGTTAAGACCGACTCTACCTTGGCAGTCACAACCTTCGAAATGGGTGACTCGGAGTCCGGTGCAGTCATATCATGTCTTACCGGCCAGACCCTGACCGGCGGCTGGAAACGTTTCACCTGTACCTTTACCACCAGTGTCACCTCACCGACGAACTCCTTCATTTACTTCAAACAAACAGATGCAGTCAACCGGAATATCTACGTAGATGACGTCCAGGTGCAAACCGACGCAAATGCTACCAGCGGTTACCGCAACGCCACGTTGGACCTAACGGGAACGGACATCCAAGGTCCGCTCGTCTTGCAAGATACTACTAATGGGTCTACCGCACTTCAGGTAAAAAATGCTTCGGGAGTGCAAATCTTCAACGTCGATACAACCGATACAAACCTAATTTCCAATCCCGGTATCGAGATAAACAGTACCGGTTGGTCTGCCATCGGCACCAGTACTACCATCCGGCGTGATACCAGTCAAACCTACCTGGGTTTGGCTTCTCTGCAGGTCGTGACCGGCACGGCAGCAGACAGCGGCGCGCAGTTCACCCTCAACCCAGTTGTCACAAAAGCCAGCACGAACTACACGGCTTCGTTCTACGCCCGCAGAGCGAACGCCGACGCGACTAGCTTTACAGATATTATTGTTCGCTATTCGGCAGACGGTACTATTACTGCCGGGCACTTCTCGGACTGCGGCGTTACGGCCATGAACACCCAGACGGTGGCCAATACCGGCTGGACGCGTTTTTTCTGCACCGTTTCATCAGCCACCACTCCGACTACCTCCGGGTACTTACTTATTAAAGATACTGCGGGCGCGGCTCATACGTTTTACGTTGACGGCGTACAGCTGGAAGAATCTTCATCAGTTAGCAGCTATGGTGCCGGACAGATAAGCTTTAACGGTGTCATCCAAACACCTACGACGTTGAGTAGTCTGTCAAACTCTACTACTGCTTTACAGGTGCAGAATGCTAGTGCGGCGAACCTGCTGACCGTAGACACGACCAATACAGCCATAGTGCTGGGCAATGACACAACACCGGCCGCGCTCACCGTCCGTGGCGGAGCGGCAAGCGGGAGTAACGTAGCTGGTGCTACTATCACCGTTGATGCCTCAAATGGTACTGGTACCGGCGGTTCAGGGGCCTTGATCTTTAGGACAGCAGCTGTTGCTAGCGGCGGCAGTATACCGGTGCTGGACGTGGCGAGCGCTGCGCAGCATGCAACCACAACGGCACCCTTTCCGTCATGGAACCATACGGTTACGGCCTCGTTCGCTAATACCTTGCTGGTCGTGACGATCGCATTTGCCAGTTCAACACAGACCACCACAAGTGTTACCTATGGCGGCACAGCGATGACCAAGTTGACAACGGAGCCGTGCTCCCTAGCCTGTACTGCCGATATCTGGTATATGGTCAATCCGCCATCCGGTACGCACGCGGTCAGCATTGTTTCTTGGTCTGGCGCAGCCTCCGCGAGCATCGTGGCCGGATCGTCGAGCTACTATAATGTGAACCAAACTACGCCGTTCGCGACCGCAAGCCAGACCCACAATACCGGTACCAACGTAACCGTTTCGCCGACAACGACGGTCAATCAGCTTGTGTTTGACTCTTATACGGCGACAGGAGCCGGTGGTTATACAGTAGGCGGCAGCCAGACACAGTTATACCTGGATCACACAATTGAAGCGGGCGCTAGTTCTAACCGCGCAGGCGTGGCAGGTACGACTGCGATGAGTTGGACGAATAGCATCAGTGAGGCTTGGGCGGAAATTGCTGTGCCAATCAATATCCCGGTTAATACGAATACCGACGTGTTGACCGACCGGCTGCATGTCACGCCTGGGGGTAATGTTGGCCTGAACAATCCCAACCCGCAGTATACGCTGGATATTTCTGGCGATGTTCATGTTCAGAGTGTCACCAACTCTACCACTAACTTCCAGGTGCAGAACGCCGCCGGCACTAACTTCATTGGGCTGGACACGCTCAATTCTATCTTGAACCTAGGCGTAACGGGCTCAGTCGTGGCTGCCAGCACAATCAATATTGGCAACACCACCGGCAACGCGACTCAGACCATAAACATTGGTGCTACCAACTCTGCGAACAATGCAGTGCTGATCCAGGGTGGCACCGGCGCTAGTGCCATCGGACTGCAAGTCGGCGCCAGCGGTACGATAAGTGTCGGCACGACCGTCCAAACCACCACCCTAAACATTGGCAACACCAGCGCCTCTACCACCTTAACCCTAAACGGTGGCACCGGCGCCAGCGCAATTGGGCTCCAAGTCGGCGCCTCGGGAACTATCTCTGTCGGTACAACGGTCCAGACCACAACTATCAATGTCGGAAATGCGAGCGCTTCTACAGCTGTAAGTATTACCGGCGGCACTGGCGCCAGCGCGGTGGGCATCCAAGTTGGAGCTTCCGGCACCATAAAAGTCGGCACGACCGTCCAGACTACGACCCTAAACATCGGCAACACCAGCGCCTCTACCACCACGCTTGTTAATGGAGGCACTGGCGCCAGCGCTATTTCGCTTCAGGCCGGCGCGGCCGGAACTATCAGCATCGGTACCACAAACGACAACGTAATTACGATGGGGAAGACCACCGGAACGAACCAGATCACGATTGGGCAATCGACGGGAGCCCAAACAGTAGCCATTGCTAGCGGTATTACCGCCGCTGGCTCCACGAAAAATATCAATATTGGGAACGCCCAAAATAACAGCACAGGTATAACCGCAATAGCTATCGGCCTCAACAACACCAGCACTGGTATTAACACCGTCACGATTAAGGCCGGAGGCAGTGGGGCTTCCCGGGGTCTGGATACAACCCTATCGCCAAGTCTGTCAACAGCGGTTTGCTCAACCTTGGCAAACACAACAAACCCAACCGCGGGCACTGCTTACACTCTCGGAGACTGCAGCACAGGCCCGAGCCTCGACTACGCTGAAATGTATCCGTCCACGACAGACGCCGACTATGGCGACGTGATGGTACCAGGTACCAAGGTGGTTGAAGTGCTCGATACTGATGGGTACAAAGTGCTGCCCGATGCGCCCAAGCGTAAGGTAGTGCAGCTTGTGAAGTCGACTCAGGCGTATCAGAATAGCGTAGTCGGAATCATGTCCCTCAATTATGGTGACTTTTCTTCCACCGGAATCGATGCCGTTAACCCTGCTGATAACCCGCGGCCTATTGCCTTGAACGGCCACGTGCCAGTGAAGATCTCGCCTTCGTCAGATCCAATCGCGATCGGTGACTACGTTACGACGTCGGATGACCCCGGGAAAGCCATGAAGGCAACACATGCCGGCGAGGTAATTGGGAAGGCTTTGGAGAGCTGGAGCCCTGCAGATGGGAAGCTAAAAATCGAGGTATTCGTCGAGCAGGGCTACTACCCAGGGCCGAGCGGAGCATCTTTAGTTCAAAACGGTGGGGACGCCAGCCTTGCCAACCTGGGAGTAAGCGGCGATACTACGCTTGCAAATCTGGCTGTAACCGGCACGGCTGCCTTTGCCAGCCTCAATGTATCCGGCGAGGCGACTATTACCGACTTGCATGTAACCGGTATTGCTACGGTTAAGACCTTGGTTGTAGAGGATGCCATTACCACGCCGAGCCTGACGGTAACCGGCATTGCCAAAATACAAACTATCCAAGTCGGCGACCACATTGTGCTGGGCGCTTCTACCGAAGATCCTACAGCCAGTGTTGCTCATCCAATAACTGCGCGCTTTAAGGCCAGCAAGCCGATTGCACCCGGCATGGTAGTAATTGCCGACAGCCAAGCCGGCTATGTAACAACCATAGCCACAACTGGCGATACACGGGTGGTAGGCGTGGCCTTGACAGCGGCAGCGAACCAAGGCGACGTGATTGAAGTGGCGATTGGCGGCACGGTGAAGGTTTTGGTAAGCGACACCCCAAGCATTGGTCAGCTACTGCATACGGATATCACCGAAGGCAAGGCATCTGTGGTGGCCCACCCGTCGGCAGGCGAACTACTAGGCAAGGTACTAGGAAACGTAGACGCCAGCGGGGAAGTGCTAATCTTGGTCGCATTGCAGTAGAAACCGATTGGTACAAGCGTTATACTGATGGCGTTGATAAAGGAAGGCTCTACTATGTTACGAAGAATCTTAAAAAAAATTGGTAAGAGCGCAGGATTCTTATTGGCCATAGCGCTAGCGGCAGTTGTCGGTGGAGCAACTGGGGCGATGGTTATGGCTGCGATACCAGACAGCAACGGCCAAATCAATGCCTGCTATAAGAATTCAACACATGTGCTTAGTGTCACTGATCCTGCCGGTAACTGCGCTGGAAATGAAACTCCGTTAAGTTGGGGCCAAGGCGGTTCAGGAAATATTATTGGAAATGAAGCAAACTTAGATTATGGCACTACCACACCCCAAGTTCTATTAACAATTCCACAGATGGGTAATTTTTTAGGGACGTGTGATCAGGATGGAAATATAACGACAAGTTTCCAAAATACATCGAATTCAATTATTGAATTTGGTGCTCGTTATATACAACCTGGTGATTCGACAGGTTTTGGCGGTGGAGCTTTATCAATTGGTACCGGTAATCAATTTAAGATCGCTTGGGTACAGGGGAATATTTGGGCAGATAGTTCTGTTCAAAAATGCCATTTTCCAGCCCAAGGCGTTCTAAATTACTAGCATTTTGAAGACTGTCTTCTATAGCCAGGTGGCTATAGGTGGGACTGCCAAAGTCTTGGTAGCAGGCACCGTGAATATTGGCGAT
>JBGPNM010000008.1:0-31947 GCA_041487535.1 Candidatus Saccharimonadia bacterium | reverse complement strand
GCCGGACGGCTGGCGGTCGCAGGGAAGGTCACGGGTGTGCGGGGGTCCAGCGAGTTGACATAGAAGAATTCGCCCAGGCCCCGCTGATAGGTCTTGGAAAAGAATGCCGCGCCGTCCGCGTCCAGGGCGCCTTTTTTGATGACAATTTCCGGCGCCAGGTAGGCTTTGTAATAGGACACGCCAGCCATGAAGAACAGGTTTTGGCAGGCCCGGTCGAGGAGTGCCTCGTCGTGGGCGGCGAAGTCGAAGTCAAAGCGGAACGTCTCGGTAAAGCGTATCACCCCATCGAAGCTATAATGCAGTTCGAGCGTCTTGCTTGGCGCATCGAAGCGGTAATCCTCGAATACGAATTGTCGGTAAGCCGGAGTCATAGCTGCCTCACATGTTGCTTGAACTGTTCGCCGCGGTCGACGAAGTCCCTGAACAGGCCGAAGCTGGGAAAGCCGGGTGAGAGCAGGACCGCATCGCCGGGCTGCGCGGCTTGGCGGGCATGCGCGAGAATTGCCGCCATGTCTTTGGCGGGTTCTTGCGTGTAGTTTGAAAAGCCGGCTTTGTCGAGCTCTGCCGCCAGGCGGGAAGCGCTCGCCCCGATCAAAATAGCTTTGCGAACATCCCGTTGATGATCAGCCAGGCCCCGGGCCAGGTGGCCGATCGGCAGATTGCGGTCAAAACCGCCCAGGATAATAACCTTCGGCTGAGGAATGGCTGCCAAAGCTGCTAAAGCGGCGTCGGGGGTGGCGGCGAACGAATCGTTGTAGTACTGCACGCCGCCAACTTCCCGGACGGGCTCCAGGCGATGTTCCAGTCCGCTGAATGCCGTCAGCACCGAGTGCATCGCTTCCACGTTCTGGGTAACCTGCCAAACGGCCGTGACGGCCGCGCACACGTTCTGCCAGTTATGCTCGCCCAGCAGCTTCAGCTCGTCCGTACGGACGATTTCCCGCCCGGCGATCACCACCGCGCCATCTGCAATGTGCGCGCCCGGTTCGGCGAAATAGGGTATCTTGAGCCCCGGACTGTAGCCGGCAATCGTCCGGGCGTCGTCGTTATTGGCGTAATAGATGGCCAGGTCGCTGGACGTTTGATGCTCGAATAACTGCGCTTTGGCCAAAATGTAATCGTCCATGTCGTTGTGCCAGTTTAAGTGTTCAGGCACGACCATCAGACAAATGGCGATGTTGGGGCTGTACTTCAGGTCGGCCAGCTGGAAGCTCGACAGCTCCAGAACAACCCATGAATTTTCGGTAAGATTGGGCAGAAAATCCAGCGGCGACACGCCGATATTGCCGCCTAAATATACTTGCTCACCGGCCGCCTCTAGCATCTTGGCGATTAGGGTGCTGGTGGTGCCTTTGCCTTTGGTGCCGGTTATGCCGATGATGTGTTTGGTCGGGCTCTGGCTCAAGAATTCGTTGATTGTCGTGGTGATCTTGTCTTGCACGCCGGGGTTGGCTTGCAGAATACTATCCGGGTTGATGCCGGCCGTACGCCAGATAACATCGAAGCGGCCCAGGTCTTTGAGGTAGCCTTCGCCCAGCTGGCGGTCTGTGCCCGCCGGCACCTGCTTATCGGCGTCCTGGTCGCACACCGTCACTGCGGCGCCAAGGCGCTGCCAGTAAGCGAGCGCCGCCCTGCCCTCAACCTCAAGGCCAACGAGTGCAACCTGCATGCGCCTAATTATGACACGATTCAGGTATAAAACCTACGGACCGACCGCAACCGTGCCGGCTTCAGACGGTATTTGCTGCTTGATCATCAGATAAACCCACATGTGGGTTTTTGGAGCAAGTATCGGTTTCCTTATGCGACCAAAGTCCATGAAAAGCAGCGTGCAGGATACGTGCCTTACGGCAATATCCGATGTCGCTCGTGCTGCTTCGTTTACAGCTCGGCGAGCTGGCTCTCTACAAGTTCCGCTACCTGGCGCGGCGTCATGTCTGCTTTCAAAATAACCGCGCTCACACCGAGCTCGCGCACTTTCTTGGGGATTTCTTGCTCGCCCTTGTTGGTCAGCACCACTACTTTGATGTGCTTGCCCCACCGGGTGGCGCGCATTTTCTCCAGCATGTCCTCACCGTTCATTTCCGGCATCATCAGGTCAAGCAAAATGATATCCGGTTTCATCGCCTCGACAAGTTGCAACCCGAGCTTCCCGTTTTCGGCAGTCTCTACCTCGTACCCTTCCGCCTCGAACTTGAAGCGGTACATCTGTGATATGGCTTGGTCATCTTCGATAATTGCAACTTTTGCGGCCATATTCTCCTCTATGTCTAGTATACCATATCCCTAAGGATGACGCTCGCTGTTAGGTAACGCCAGCACTTCGTTGACCATAGTCACGACCTGCGACGGGGTATAATGGGCTTTCTCGATGTAACGGTCGACGTGCAAAAAGCGAAGTGCTTGCGGTGCTTCCTGCTTGCTAGTGTTAGCTAGAATGATCACCCGCATGTCGCTGCCCCAATCAGCCGCGCGCAAACGGGCGAGCATCTCCGCCCCGCCCATGACGGGCATTTGCAGGTCCAGCAGGATCAGGTCCGGCACGAACTGTTCGGCCAACTCCAGCCCTGCCTGGCCGTTTGACGCCACGGCAACCCGGAAGCCGGCATGCTCAAGTTTGAGCTTGTACATGAGCTGGACGGCGTGGTCATCCTCTACGATGGCGATTTTATAGGTCGCCATAAATCCCCTGGGCAGTTCTGATAGTACGGTTGGGTCGTTGGTCGGACATGGAGTGGTTCGTTACGGGCAAGTATTAAAATTACTATACAGTAAGTAGGAGTTATGCGCAAAAGCAAGTAGCGAATCGTAGCCATGTTGACATATGCATGCCAAGCGCCTGATAATGACGTACAACAGGTGACGTAAAGGCAGAGACCCGGAATGGATAAGAAAGCGAAGCGCTGGAGGAGGCTCTCCACAGACGTAATCCTTGATCATGAACGATTGAAGGTGACCGAGGACAAGGTAGAGCTGCCGGATGGCAATCAAACCACTTATGTCCGGCATGCGCCTACAACTACACATTCGGTTGCCATGATCGCTGTGAATAAGAAGGGCGACGTGCTGATTGAGCGGGAGTACAGCTACCCGCCCGACAAAGTTATGTGGCAGCTGCCGGGAGGTGGCATGAAACCAGGCGAGACGCCTGAAGTAGCTGCGCTGCGGGAGTTGGCCGAAGAAGCGGGCTACAGTGCAAAACGCACCGAGCTACTCGGATATTATTACGTCAACAATAGATTGTCGGACAAAAAGCAGTACATCGTCTTGTGTACCGATCTCTTCGAGCAAAAGCTTGCCCAGGACGCTGAAGAGTTTATTGAAATATACTGGATGCCGAAGCAGCGGCTAGTTGCCATGATAACCGGAGGAGATTTTGACAATATTAATCTGTTAGCGGCGCTTAACATCTGGTTTCACCGGAAATGAAAAGATAATTCACGCAGCGCCGATGACTGCACAGCCTAAAACCACAAATTAAGACGGCTTCAGTTAAGAAAGAGGTACCATACGATGGGCCAGTTCACGATAATTTTACCGGACACAAACCATCAGCTCATCATTACAGCGAGTGTGGGTTTTATATCTCCGCACGGTCAGCCGGACATGTATGCAGTTGTCAAAAACAAGCGCGGGTGGGATATTCCGGGCGGACATGTTGAACCTGGCGAGACGCCGATTCGGGCTTTTGAGAGGGAACTTGCCGAAGAGACCGGCTGCGTGCTGCTTCCAGATGCGTTGCTTGTGGCTGTTCTCAAAAGTACGCAAGATCCGTCAACGGGCATCGCCGTATACAGAGGGACTTGTACGGTAGGCGTATTCACGCCCATGTACGAGACCGAGGCTGCAAAATTCGTTACAGCCAATGAGCTGCTTAATATCTATTTTGGGGATAAAGATTTGCTTCGCGAGCTGATGATCCGTGCGGATATTGTCGGCCGTAGTGTTACTGCGTGGCGCCAAGCTTAGCCACAACGACAAAATCACGCAACCCTCCATGTTATCTAAAGTGATTTTAAACTAGGGTTTAATGTGACCTTTGCTGCAGGCAGTGTGCCATGCAATAAGCAGCGAAGGGTCGATAATCTTGCCATCATCGACAAGCTTTTTGAAGTCTTTAAGCGGCATAACGACGCGTTCGACCGTTTCCGATGGATCGTCTTCAATTCCCTTAGCCTCAGTGTATGTATCGCAGAAGAAGACAGTCATGGACCAGTCGCTGCGGCCGGGGTTGGGGTAAAACGTTGCAAGTTTCTGCAAGCTGGCTGGCATGATGCCGACTTCCTCGCGGCATTCCCGAATCACGGCCGCTTCTAATGTTTCCCCAAGACTCGCACCACCGCCAGGAAGGTCATAGATCCACTCATCCAAAGGGAAACGGTATTGATAGCTGAGTACGATCTCGTCTTTGGGCGTTGTGACTAGCACGGCGACAGCACCTGCGGTGCCATGATCAACTTCGTATTTTGCGGGCAGGCCATTGGGCAATTCAACGTCATACTCTAAAATATGTACCCTGCCCTTATACACGGTTTTTTCGCCGAGACGTTTCCATTTTGTATGTTCTGATGTCGTAGCCGTTGATTTTATATGTCTCATACTACCGTATCTTTCATGCTTATCTAAAGATGGCTTGAGTTTGCTATCCTAAGCGGATTGTGATTCTATTATGATAGAAATGATATATTCCGGCAATGGCGACAATCAAACACTCCCTAGATGACAAGCCTGCGGGCGCGTTCAAGACCTTTCCGGAGTTTTCTAAGCTGACATTTGCGGACAAGGAGACATACGAAGCGCTTATAGCGCAATACCCGCCGATTGCCAGCATCTCGTTTACAGATTTAATAACGTGGTGGAACCCCTTAAATAGTTGTGCGGTATCGGAGCTCAACGGCAATCTGGTTATATCTTATTGGCTGCCTGGAGCGGAGCAGCAATCAGGACTTTCGCTGCTAGGCACTCATAATATCGACGAGTCGTTATGTGTCCTCTTTGACTACTTTAGTCAGCGCAATGAAAAGCCGCGTGTTATCCGGGTGCCCGAATTTGTGCTCAGCCAGGTGCAGTATCCAGAGCTGTTCGTCTCTAAAGAAGAACGCGAATTTGGCGAGTATGTATATGATATTTCAAAGTTCTATCCGCTCAACCACCTCATCAGTTACCGGCGCCACCGCGTAAGGAAGTTCCTCTCTCAGATCAGCGAGGACCGGATAACCATAAAAAGTTTGGATCTTTCCAGTTATAATAACCAGCGGTTACTGCTGGAAAACGACTGGCCAAGAACGGGCATTAACAAGATCGCGCGGGTAGAAGATGAAGCTATCGAGACGTCAATCGAGCATGCCAGCCTGCTGGGCCTAGAGAACCTTTGTTTGTACGTCGATGGTGTGCTGCGGGGCTACTGCCTCTACTACCATCCTGCCGATAAGCGATACATAATCTTTAAACACGCCAAGGTTGACTACGAGATACCCCGGACACTCGATTATATGATCTATGCGTTTGCCGCGCGGTATGCGGACAAAGGCGTTACATACGTTAACCTCGACTCCGATTTAGGCCTGCCTTTCTTGCGCATGTTCAAGCTTGCGCTTGGGCCAAGCAATTTTTTTAGGAAGTACACCGTAGAACCAGTCGGCAGGTGATGTATATCACACTATTGACTTTTATGTGAGTTGATAGTATTATATTAGGTAACTTATCAAATATTATAGATAAGTAGGCAGCTTAGCAGACAAACCAGCACCGGCGATTTCGCTGGTGCTGGTCTTGCTTTATAAAAGGATTTTGAGGCTATGAAGATACATATTACCTCAGGTTTAGGTTCAGGACCGACGAAGTTGGCGGCATTTGATGCTGCACTTAATCGTGCAGGCGTTTCGAATTATAATCTTATCCGTCTTAGCTCCATTATTCCTCCTGAAAGCCAGCTAACTATTCACGATACCGGCCTTGACGGTGCCGTGCTACCTGGGGAATGGGGTGATCGCCTCTACGTTGTTATGGCTGAAATGCGTGCTGATATCCCAGGTGTTGAGGTTTGGGCGGGCATCGGTTGGGTGCAAGATAAGAAAAGCGGCAAAGGTCTGTTCGTCGAACATGAAGGTGCAAGCGAGGAAGCCGTTCGCCGGGATATAACACAGAGTCTTGAGACCTTGATGAAAACGCGTGGTCAGGAACTTGGAACTATCCAGATGAAGATCGCGGGATGTGCGTGCACCGACCAACCAGTTTGTGCGCTCGTTGTGGCTACGTATCAAGCAGCCGGCTGGCAGGATTACTCAGGACCGCACGGAGCGTAAACTATGAGTTCAGCCTCAATGCCATCTGAACAACAAAAAGTTGTTCAGATGGGTGGTGTAGAAATTGCGGCAAATGAAGATCCTTCTCGACTGCAGAGATTAGGTCATTTGATTGGCGATTTAGCACTCAGTGCCGTTGTAGGGTACGAGCTAAGTCCTTTAAATGAAGTGTCGCGTATGGCACTGGCTGGTGCAGTGCAGGCAGTCGGCCATAATCCGCTACTTTCTGCGTCAGTCTATGTCGCTTCTACGTTCGCCGTAGAGGCTGTAGGTGCTGTTGCGGGGGCCAAGTTACTCGATTCTGAAAAGGGACAGCATACCATTTCTAAGATTCAAGCATTTCTTGGGAAGATGGGAATTAATAAAATCCGCACCAACCCAGCAATAGATATGGGCGTGGCGCTTGTTGCTGGTACACCTGCTGCGCTCGTCTTGAAACAACAGCAAGATCCAGAACGTACTGTTCGGGAAAACATGCGTTATGGGACAATTTTATCATTGGGAGCAACTGCACTTGCAGGCCCTATCGGCTACTTGGGGGCCGAAGGAGTTGCACGCCCCAACCCGTTAGTGATAGGTGCGGCAGTTCTGGGAGTAGGGACGCTCTTTGGGTTGCGTCATTTGGTCGGGGAGAAATTGGCGGCATGGAACGCATTGAGCTACGAATCCTATGCAGCTTTGCTTCAGGATGACGGACCACAGCGCAGGGGGTACCAGTCGCCTGATTACGAGGCAGTTATTAGCGATAATGCCACGCAATTTATACCGGTGCAGAATGGAAAGAAAGTTCGGCAGTGGCCTGTCTTGGCAGATATACGACACAATACCGAGTATGTAGCAGAGTACTTTGAGAAGCGTTACGGCAGCGAAATCCCGACATATTATTTGTCGCTTCCTCCACGTCATATCTTGGATGCCTCGCCGCGCGCAGGAGAGGCGCTAATAAAGTCTATTATGCAGGTCGCTCAGGGAGGGGCGCGGATAGTGCTCGACCAGCGGGTCGGTGCGGAGAGTACCTTGGAGTATGTTCAAAATCTAATCTGTACAAAGCACCCTGATGTTCTATGTGATGTGGATTCCTTCATCGACCCTCGTAACGATACCCCAGCTGAGATAGCCCATTATCAATGCCTAGTGTCTGCCATAGGGAACCCTCTTGAAACTGCTAGCTCTGCATCCGGCGCTATCGCCGCAGTACGAGAAGAATACCACAGGCAAGTGCAAACTGGTGAGATTGATCTATCGGGGCCTCGAAAAACGGTGGTGATTGATCCGGAAGACATGGACAGACCGCTCAGCGCCGATAACTCCCGAACAAATCTACAGCGCTTAGCGGAAATTTATGAAAAGCGCTTTACCGACCTAACGTCAGAATATCCAGTACGAGGCATACAAAAATCTGACGAGCTGGAGGACATATTAAGAAAACCAACAACACTTACTGTAGCGCAAATGGTCGGAGAGGAAATAGTTGCCTTTACTTATATTGCTGATGTTAGAAATTGCGAATGGCTGAATCCTGATCACTACGAACGCGCTTACCCTGGAGAATTTACGTTTTACTTTCCCGGCATAGCTGCCGACAGAAAGTACGAGGGGCGTACCGCCTTGGGGCTGATGAGGTTGTTGGGCCGGCTGGTAGCGCCTGTTCTCAGCGAAGCGCACATAGTTTTTCAGTGCACTAATTTCTCAAAAGAGTACATACCAAATATAGTTAAACTAGGCATAGCGGCAAGCGGTACAATGAAGATAGAAGGAGATATTAGTGAGACTGATTCGTATCGGTATTATGGACTGAGAGTTAACGCAGCGACCAGCAGGGGAGACATAGAGTGATGTTCGCGGCCTTCCCGGAATTCACCCAGTTGAGCGTGGCACACCGAGAAGCGTATAACCTGAGGGTTGCCCAATATCCACCTGTTTCTGATATATTATTCGCAACCTTAATGATATGGTGGAACTTCGCACAAGACATGTGCATTGCGGAGCTTAATGGCAACTTGGTCATATCGTATCATTTGCCTACCGACGAGCAGAACTCTGGCTTAGGTCTCATAGGAACGCAACGAACTGCCGAGTCGGTTGAGGCAATCTTTGCTTGGCAATGTCAGATGGGGCAGATACCCCGCCTGGTGCATGTGCCAGATTTTACGGTTAGAACCCTCCAAACTCAAGCACAGTTTAATTTGGTAGAAGAGAGAAATTATAACGAGTATATCGTTCCTGTAAAAAGTCTATTTCCGCTCGAAGCTGCTAATCATGATTTTCGCAGAAAAATCAAGAAGTTTTTATCTGAAGCAGGTGAGAATAATGTGGTCCTTGTATGCCTTGATCTTTCTGATTCTGCTAATCAGCAGCACCTCATGAATTCCGCTGAAGATTGGTGGAGTGAATTTGGCTCGGCGAATGATCAGTTGCGTTCCGAGCGGCAAGCATTGCGGATCAGTATCGGGCAAGCAAAAGCGTTAGACATCCGGGACCTTTGCCTGTATGTCAACGGCAAGCTGGAGGGTTTTGTTCTTTACCAACTAACTCAGGACGGAAATTACATCATCCTCAACCATATAAAGGTACGGTATGCTATTCCGCGCATTTTTGACTTTCTAACCTATGCAATGGCGCGTCTAGCGGTTGAGAGCGGTGTAACGTATCTTAACTTAGAGATGGATTTAGGTGTCCCAGGGTTGCGTACCCATAAAAGTGAGTTCAGAGCTCTAGAGTTCTTCAGGAAATACACAATAACTCCCGTATATGAGTCTAGCCGGTTACTGTCCCGCAAGCCGCTAAACAGTAGTATGATGGGTGGTAGAAATGCTTACGCAAATACTTATATACCTGCCGGGAATTATGGGCGTATTAGCCATCGCGACTTTCGTGGTCACGAGGAGTAAGAAACCTGCATTCCGACTTTATGGACTTTTCTCCGCTGGTCTTGCCTTATGGCTCTTCTTCCAGTTCTTGACTGACGCCCAGGTACCTGGCGGCTTGCTGTGGATTCAGCTGGCTTCTGCCAGCTCAGGGTTTCTGGCTCTTCTGTTTCCTATTTTCGCGTATATCTACCCAAACTACCGCCAATTGCCAAAAGGGTGGCTACTGCTTGCACTTGTGCCAGTGGTCGTGATGGTCCCCTTATCTTTCACCCAGCTCTTTGTCAAGAGCATAGCTTATACGCCATATGGCGTTGATTTTTCTGCAGGGCCGTTATTCGGAATACAAACGTTGCTCCTTATAACTTACTTTCTCTCAGGGGTTTTTATCCTGATCAAAAGACTTGTACATACAACGCCAGTGCAGCGTCCCCAGCTGTACTCATTGCTAGCGGCATTTGTAGCAGGGCTAATCGGCGTTACGCTTGCGGGCTTCATTTTCCCAAATAGTGAGTATTGGCAAGCCGCTCGACCGCTAGGCATTCTAGCCCTGGTTTGCATTACGGGGTACGCTATGGCTTATCGGGGTCTCTTCGATATCCACTTCTTCGTTGTACGCGCAGCCGCTTACCTTACGAGCCTGTTTGCTCTAACTCTTGTCTTCGTCGCGCCAATCATTTTGGCGCTCAATCACTTTTTAGGAATTCACATCAGCACAACGCAGCTTATGGCGAGCATATTTTTTGGTGGGTGTCTGTTGTCCTTCTTGCAGTTCCTGCGCCAGAAGTTCGATAAGGTAACGTCCAGGGTCTTCTTTCGTCATTACTACGATCCGCAAGATGTATTGGACAAGTTGAGCGATGTGCTCGTGCGTACGGCCGACATAGGCATACTTCGCAGCGAGACGGCGCGGATATTGCAGGAGGCTCTGAGGCCAGGCCAGTTGAAGTACATATTGTTTGCTGATCAGGCCAAAAAAGAAACCCAGCTTGCTAAGAGAATTGATGCTTACGTCATGATAAATGGGCTAAAGATTAGTGATACTGATGAGATCGGCGACTCAAGTAATGGCTTAGCGGTGGCGCTGAAGGGTGAGGACATTGCACTCGCAGTCAAACTGCGGACAACTCACGAAGATCTTGGCTATATGGTTATCGGCTACAAGCAGTCTGGTGAAGCGTATCTGGAACGAGACAAACGTCTGCTGAGTTTAGCCGCGGACGAGATTGCCATAAGTCTGCAAAATGCCTTGCGGTTTCAGGAGATCCAGCAATTCAACATCACGCTGCAAGAGCGGGTGGACGAAGCGACGCGGAAACTGCGGGAGACCAACAAAAAGCTGGTGGAGCTGGACGAGACGAAGGATGATTTTATTAGCATGGCCAGCCACCAGCTGCGTACGCCGCTGACGAGCGTGAAGGGGTACCTGAGCATGGTGCTGGAGGGCGACGCCGGCTCGCTGAACGACCGTCAGGCCAAGATGCTGCGCCAGGCGTTTAGCAGTTCGCAGCGCATGGTGTACCTCATTACCGACCTGCTGAATATCTCGCGGCTCAGGACCGGCAAGTTTGTCATTGACGCCACGCCGGCAGATTTGAGCGAGCTCGCGCGGGAAGAAGTGGCGGGGCTGCTGGAAACGGCGAAGCTGAAGGATATCGAGCTGACATACCAAAAGCCGGCCGCGTTCCCCAAGCTGATGCTGGACGAAACCAAGACCCGCCAGGTGGTCATGAACTTCATTGATAACGCTATTTACTACACGCCGACCGGCGGTCATATCCGTCTGGAGCTGGAGGAGAAGCCGGCCACCGTGGAGCTGCGGGTCGTGGACGACGGCATGGGCGTGCCCAAGTCCGAGCAGCACCATATGTTCACCAAGTTTTACCGTGCGGCCAATGCTCGCAAATCCCGGCCGGACGGCACCGGGCTGGGCTTATTTATGGCCAAGAAAGTGGTTACCGCTCAGGGCGGTTCCGTTATATTCTCTAGCCGCGAAGGCCAGGGGAGTACCTTCGGTTTCGTGTTTTCCAAGACACACCTAAAGGTCCCGGCGCACCCGGATCCCCAGCAAGCCATGGCAGTCGTGAAGAAATAAGCGCCGGGGTTTGTGGTTGCGCGAGACCGGAATACGCGTTTGAATCTGAGCCCTTATAAAACCTCGCAAGAGGAACTTGTCGAGGCAGGGGGAGTGCTCAATAAAGCCTATTGGATATAGAATTACATGAATTATAATTAGTTGTATATGAGTGAGCTTATCGTTGCGCCCCCTGCAGCTTCAGTTGAATTAGTCTCAGCGCAAACGAAGCATGAAGCTGGTCTAGGCTGGAGGTATGGATTGCCTCTAGCAGTATTTGCAGGAGCTGTGCTTCTTGGTTCCTGCGGTCTCGGTGCGACAACTCCGGGAAACCCACCCGCTAATCTCGCTCCAAACTATCTGGACGGCAACACGGTGACAATTCCAGAGCAGGGTTGCTCCGGAAATCTCATAACAGATGAACACGGGAATGACGTCGGGGTGGTGACTGCGTCTCATTGCCACCTTCGTAACAGCGATAAACCTCAGCCTATTACATCCGATTTCCGACAATGGTTCAAAAACCCCGACGGCTCGTACTATATGGTTGCTCCCCATCCAATCGAAGTGTTTACAGGAGAGAGTTCTAATGCACTGCATCAGGTGGGCGAAGTAAAAGAGTTTGTCTTGCCGGCACCAGGCGATAAAACCACCGACGAAGCACTTGGGGTTTTCAAGGGGCACACAGCTGAGGAGGTTATAAAGGATTACGATAAAATGGTCATTTCTGATTCAGAACTACAAGCCCTCCAAGTCGGAACGACAGCATACATCGAGGGATGGCCAAGAAAGCAACCGAAAAGTAAAAATGGGGTGCAGCAGCGGCAAACTTTTACAGGTGAGTACGCTGGGATAATTAATATTGGCGATAGCATGATACCTGATGAAAACGTAGCAGCCATAGTTTTAAAAGCCAACAACAATGAGACTGCCTGCGGCGCTGGCGCCAGCGGAGCCAATGCGGCTGTCGTTATACAAGATTCAACCGGGAAATTTGTGACCCGCATGCTCGGACCACTGTCGGCATTTGTCGAGCTGAAAGGCAACAGTCTTGCTTCGCTACAACAAGCAGATCCGAGCTTCCCGTGGAGCGAAAACAAATACTTTTGCGGAATGTCGCTCGGCCGGTTGACATCTAGTAATTCTGTAGAAGTTTCAGTAAAACAGGAAAAATCAGAAAACCCTGGCGTTCCAATAGGCAACCCGCCCATGCCCGAGCCGCAGTTAGTTGAAGAAGGCATACCCAAGATACTGACATTCAGGGTTCCGCTCCTCGACCGCGAGCGAGTATCATCAGCCTAACGCGATGCTAGCGCGAAGAAGGTTAATGTTACCGAGACATTGCGAAAGAATTACGTTCAGTGACGAAAATCTCAGATTGGCCAAGGGCTATGACAAAGAATTCTGGACCCTGCGACTAGGGGTTCGAATCCCTCGTCCCCAGCCAATGTCGAAAGAATATTGTCGGAAAAGTCCAAACTTTACTTTGTGAGAAGTACAAGGTTTGGACTTTTTCAATTGCCTAGAGTTTAAGCCCACACACCACAACCTTCGTAAGGCGCTGGGGTGCAACTCTGGGCTGCACTTGACGCAATAAATGTGACGTATGTATAATGTAATTACTATGAAAGCGTCCATTATAACGATTGGCAACTCAAAAGGTATACGTATCCCCAAGCCGCTGCTTGAAGAGAGCGGTCTTAGCGGTGACGTAGAATTAAAAATCGTCAAAGGCGGGATCAAGATCATGCCGCTTGCTCAGAAAAAAACGCCAGCAAAGAAATTAAACGAAGAGTACATCCTGAGCCTAGGTACCCTGAGTGATTGGGATAGTCCTGAAGAAGATAAAGCATGGGCACATTTACAGTAGGCGACGTCGTTCTGGTTCCCTTCCCGTATGCTGATTTCTCAAGATTTAAAAAGCGCCCCGCATTGGTTGTCGGAAGGGCAGAGTTTGACAATCTTATTCTGTGCCAAATCACTTCGAAAGCAAACAGTAGTAAACACGCAATTCTGCTTAGAGACACAGATTTTCAGGAAGGTTCACTTCACCTCGAAAGCTATATTCGTTTTGATAAGCTATTTACGGTTGAGCGGTCTGTCCTGGAAGGAGAAGTAGGCTCGATCAAAATTCAGAAGCTTCAAGACGTTCAAGCGCATATTAGAAAAATGTTCAGTTCCCCAGAGTAAATGTTCGCACGTACTATACAGTGCCAAGAGCGACAGCTGTCACTCATGACTGTAGCTTTGTGAAAGTTCGAATGCCCTATCCCCAGCCAAATAGAACGCAAGCGTTGTTCTGGCTCCTCTTTACCCTTGTTATTTAGGACTTTTCTCTTGGCGCTTGCGCCGGCTCGAGGAGTATCCCGTTCTTTGATACAGAGGGTTCGGTGCACATGCTACTGTTAAAACAACACGGTCTTCGTTCTCCGGCCTTGAGCTTTGAGCGCGCCACTTCTATCCGTCGCTTACGCGTTTCCAGTCGGTTTGTTGCGCGTATCCAGCGGATCCATTCCCGGCGCGCCATTGGCGTGATATCCATCCATAAGGTGCGTGCCTGTGAATCGGCTGCAAGAGCGTTCGTTATGTCTGCTGGCACCTTAGGCTCCGGCCATTCTCTAGTCGGCTCAATCACCAGCATTGCAGTATCGCCTGCGTTTGCTCTAATTGCTTCGCGTATGGTTTTGCCGACCTGGAACCAGTGGCTTCCCTTACCGTCGGGTTCAAGCGCGGTTTGAAAGTGATAACCATTGATAGTTCCCTTAACCATTGCAACGCCTCGCGATGGAAGTTTCGCGCTTGCGCTTTTAGGTAGCTCAAGAACGGTCCATGAGCCGATCTTAAACAGTTTAGCTTCAAAACGGATTGTCGGCATATTTACTTAATTGTAGCAGTTTGTTGGGTTTTGCCGCGCGGGGGGGCTTGCCGAGTACAGCCGAGGTGCAAGTTACGTTACAAGATGTCTCATTTGTCTCGTTTTGATCTGTAGATTATTGGTAGCTAGATGCCGAACAAACACCGAAAAGGTTCCTGACCGGCATGCTTAGGGGCGAAGCTTCGTAGGACGTGTTAGCCGTGCACTCTTCAGAACTGGTGCCGACATGGCATTTATAGCACTACCTTCGGTGCTCTACTGTGTCACACATTTCGCACTTAGTACTGGGTGTGATTTCTTCCCGAGGAGCAGAAGGATGTGTACGAATTAAGTACATTGACTGAGCACCGCAGGGAAAAATCGGGGTCCCCGCAAAACTTGTTTTGTGGGGTGGTAGTATCGTGCCCAGTGCTTAAGAACACCAGAGCAAGGCGGGCTTTGCCCGATTTGCTCTGGTGTGGTGCGAGATGTGTGTGTTTGAACCACAACACCGAAGCGATTTGGCCAAATACGGCGGATCCTCTAAAGACTGCTATCAATAGCGTTCCATATCGCAACTCCCATTCCCCTGCGGGAATCGGCTTTGCTGTTTACGGCTACAGCGTCATGGCTGTAGCTACTTGATAAGCAGTGCTATGCCTAGGATTAGGCAAATTGCTATCAGTCCAATAATCCAGGGGATATCTTTATGCGGGATGGCATACCGCTGAGAACTGGGCATGCTTTCGCTCATGGCGGTGGAACTTGACTGAACGGTAAGCTGCAGCGGCGAGTACAAGTCGAACTGCGAGTTTTTAGCGCTGCGAAGTTCGACGGAATACATTCCTCCGGGTAAGGTAGCCGGGATCTTTAGGTCGGCGTCAAACATATCCTCGCCTTTGTCGACGGTTGCTTCGCCGAGCCAAATCGAGGTTTGCGCGCCTTTCAGGTAGACGTCGTATGCACCGTCCGTCTTCAGGCCGTCTCCGCTGAACTTCACTGAACTTCCGGCAGTAGTTACACTTGGCGAAAACGTCAGGGTAGGCATGCCGTGGGCGTACGCGACCGGAAAGACATATTGTTCTGCGCGCTGGACAGCCTGCGGCAGGAAGCCGCTGGTGCTGCCGGTCATCTTCATGTCGATTTTGGTTCGCCAGCCGCTTATGGTTAAACCTGCTAGGACAATGAGCAACGCCGTGCCGAGTGTCATGATCCACGGCCGGCGGCGTGGGGATAAATAGGGCGAACGGTCTATGAATGGGAATAGCGCTAATATTCCGAAGATTACGCCAGGACCCCAGAGCAGCGACTTGATGCCGAACAGATTTTCAAAGCCGAATATCCATAAGAACATCCACGGCGGTTTTGACGCCTCGATGCCGGCCGTTCCCGGTCCGCCGAGCGCTTCGGGCCTAATGAGCGCTAACGCGGATAATAATGCGATCAGGATGAGCGACCACCCGGCTAGCTTCTTCAGGTGTTGGTTAAAGTGGCCCTTACCCTCGCTGTCCTTACCGGCGACAACTGCGTTTTTACTGGCTTTCGGCGAGATACCATGAACCTTAACCATGTAAAAATGTGCGGCGATAAGTAAGAAAAACAAGCCGGCCAAAATTACCATGTGCGCCACATACACGCGACCGATGAGCGGCACACTGGCGCTGAAGCCGGTAGTAAACCAAGTACCGAGCGGCCCCAGCAGCAACCCGGCTTCGCTGTTATGCTCCAGCGCCTCGACGCTTTCCTGTCCGAGGCTAAGCATGGTGCCGGTGAAGATAAACGCCATGGTAACGCCCAGCAGCCCGAGCCCCAGCAGCCAGGTAAACTCACGCGGGCGTTTGTAGCTGCCGCTGACAAAAGTCCGGACCAGGTGCAGTACGACGATGGCAAACACCAGATTCGCGGCCCAGAAATGCACGCTGCGCACAAAATTTCCGAACGGAGCCTGTGTGACCAGGTACATGACGCTCTGGTTGGAACCTATCTGGTTAGGGTTATAAAATTGCGCCATGTAGATGCCGCTCGCGATCAGTACTGCAAAGCCGGCGAGCGCGAGGCCGCCCAGCATGTACGGCAGCGTCTGCGCGTGTTCCGGTACGTTATACGTAAAATTATAGAGACCGAGGCGTTGGGACAAAGTACGCAATATCCCGTTTGATTTTGCCGATCGTCGTCTTGACTTTTTAGAGATGCGCATGCTTTTTACTTAGTTACTGCTTATGTTTACATTAGTCCCAAACATTATCTTTGGCAAGTGCTTGATGTACCGATTCAGCTGAATACCCAGTCAGCTTGTGGCTATGCCATCGGTACTGTGCTGCTGGCCAGAACGCCGCCGGCCGGCTGCTGAAGGCAAGCGCGGTAAAAGCTGGCTGCGGGAAAACTTCGCACAAAGCGCTGGCATGTTGCTGCTGAGTGTGCTATAACCATACATAGTTTTGAGGCACTGACTGACCGCTCTTGAAACAACCTGAACGATCCCCCGCTTAATGGAAGTTGGGGGATTTCTCGTTTTCAGACCAGACTATATAACCTTGCCAACACGAGCGTATAGCGGCGGAACGGCAAGACTAGCAACGTGCACGTGGTAGAATAAGCAGTAGCAATATATCAAACAAGGGGTGGACTGACTTGTTTACAAAAAAGACTATTCGCGACATAGATGTGCAGGGCAAGACGGTGCTGATGCGGGCCGATTACAACGTACCGCTTGATGACGGCAAGATTACCGACGACTACCGGATACAGGGATCAATCCCGACTATCCAATACTTGTTAGAGCGGGATGTGCGGCTGATTATCTGCTCTCACCTGGGTAGGCCCGACGGCCGGCCCAATGCGGACGAGAGCCTGTTCCCGGTCGCCAAGCGCCTGGGCGAACTGATCGGCGCGGACAAGGTGGCTTTTGCCCGCGACTGTATCGGGCCGGAGGCAGAGAAGGCGGCCGCCGATCTCCAGCCGGGCCATGTGCTGCTGCTGGAAAACCTGCGCTTCCATCCTGAAGAAGAACAGAACGACGAAGCCTTTGCCGGTAAATTGGCGAGCCTGGCGGAGATATTCGTGCAGGACGGCTTCGGCGTGGTGCACCGGGCGCATGCCAGTACTGCCGCGATAACGCACTTTTTGCCGAGCGTAGCCGGACTGCTGCTGGAGCGCGAAGTAGATACCATCACGAATGTGATGGAGAAACCGAACCGGCCGCTGGTGGCGGTGATCGGCGGCGCGAAGATCGCCGATAAGATAGAAATACTGCAGAAATTTATTGATATTGCCGACATCGTCGCCATCGGCGGCGCCATGGCCAACACATTCCTGGCTGCCGAGGGCATTGATGTTGCCGCGAGCATGGTTGACGCTGACGAATTCGGTGTTGCCAAGGATATTTTAAGCAGGGCACGCGATCGCCAAAAGCGCGAGCATTTCGTCTTTTATCTGCCCCAAGACGGCGTGGTTGCGCACAAAATAGATAAAGCCGCGCCGACCAGGATTGTGGATTGGAGCGCGCACGTTATAGCCGACATCGAGAATTATCCCAAACGTCCGCCGCACGCCGCCAGTGCGATCCACGCACACGAAATGATCCTGGACATCGGGCCGTTCTCCGGCGCCTTCATTGCCGGCAGCATACAGCTGGCCAATACGGTGGTATGGAACGGCACCATGGGTGTGACCGAGACGGCCGGCCTGCAAGGGCCGGTCGGGCCGTACGCGCACGGTACGCAGCTGGTGATCGAAGCCATACTGGGGCAATTCGGCCACCGGCCGTACAGCCTGGTCGGCGGCGGCGATACTGCCGGGTATATCGAGCAGCTTGGATTAGTAAATGCCTTCGACCACGTCTCTACCGGCGGCGGTGCCTCCCTGGAACTGATGGCCGGCCGCAAATTACCCGGAGTGGAAGCACTGCAGGATAAGTAATCGTTAGAATCTATCCGCTCTGTCCCAATATTGTATCACCATATGCCTGCTGCCCTTTCGATGGGTTCGATGACTGCTGTTGATACCTGGTCTGGCGTAATCTGTGTCATTTCAGATAGCCTGCCTTGACGTAAGCGGATTTCGTAGCCTTCGCCCCACTCAAGCGGTATCTCCCGCTTTAGGAATTGGCGCGGCGGAGACTGTTTCCCCGGGTTCCGAAACTCATCAATAATAAACCGTAGCTCGGCTCCCGAAGCAACAAAGGCGATTACCTGATCATGGGGCGTTTCAGCCACGATTTTCCGTGCGTTATTCCTTACGATAGAAATATGTTCATCATTCGTTTCGTTTTCGGAACGACGTGCAGCATGATCCCTTGCGCCTCGACGTAACTGATCTTCGAAATCAAGCTCGGCAGTCTCTTGCATTGCACGTACGTCATGTATTGTTCGCATACCATTAGTAATAAGGAGGTGGCCGAGCCTTAGCATAAATAGCTTCCTAGATATCCGCAGAAAATCAACATCTTCTTCACATAGACTTCGTGCGAATAATGGGTCATCAGCTGCTCCCCATGCGTCTTTTGCTAGCTCGGGCAGGTAAGTGAGCTCATTAATCGTCACTCCTGCTGCTATCAGGACGTCAACGGTATTTTCTACTCGTTGCGTATCAAGGGGCAGGTATGCAGTATCTATATGCACCCCCCTGAATCGGTAGTGGTCGTTGAGCAGCACCGACAACCGGGAGGCCAAGCCTACGCCTTTTTCGAGACCTGCAAGATCGATCGGGGTCAGCTTGCTATATACCATACTGTGTCTTGTCCAACGCTCTGGGTCTATCGGTTCGCGTTGCCAAGCTGGCTTTTCTATGTGCCGGGATACGTCCAGATGGCGGACGACGAGCACCCTCTGTTCCGGCCGATTGTGCTTCATATAGAGTTAAGTATAGCCACTGCGATGCCTTTTGGTGGCAGTCCCAAATACGGGCTTTATGGGGTGCGTTCGAGGCTCACATAGTAAAGTCGTTACCTTACAGAGTAGAGCGTGGTGCCAAAAGACGCTTCAATTACAATGTCCCACCAACTGCAGATGTACTCTTGTTGGCTACTATGCGACTGTCTCGCCGTGGCGGTAGGTGCCCAGTTCGCGCCAGGTGGCGCCGAGGGCGGTAAGCGCCTGTAGGGCTTGCTGCATGGCTGGTTCCTCAGCTCCGGCGAGGCAGTCCAGGTAGAATACGTAGCGCCAGGGGTCGCTGCCGACCGGCCGCGACTCTACCTTTGTCAGCGCAATTTTTTGATCGGCGAAACAGCCGAGCGCATGGTACAGAATGCTGGGAGCCAGGTCGTCATTGCGGTCGTCAAGGTGCTCGATCAAGAGCGATGTTTTGTCTGCGGTTTGGCGGCGCGATGGTGTGTCGTTGTCAGATCGGTCCAGTACCAGGAAGCGCGTACAGTTCTTCGGGTTGTCCTCTATGCCTTCCCGCAGAATTTGCAGTCCCAGCCGGGCGGCATTCGGCGCGCCGGCGATGGCGGCAGCAGACCGCTTGCCTTGGCCGCGGATAAAGACGGCGCTGCCGGCGGTATCGGCGGCCGGGTGAATCGCGGCGTGCGGCAGTTCGCGCTGTAAGAAAACGGTGCATTGGCCGAGCGCCACCGGATGAGAATAAACATCAGTAATATCGCCTAACGCAGCGCCGGGCAGGCCGATCAAACTGTGGTGGATGCCCAGATAGATTTCGCCGACGATCGTCAGTCCCTTAGTAGTGCGGAGCAAGTCATAGACTGACGGTATCGAGCCAACCAGCGAGTTTTCTACGGCAGACAAGGCGTAGTCTGCTTGCCCCTCAGCTACGGCGCTAAAAACGGCATCGAAGGTGTCTTTACACTGCGGTACGTAGCCGTCGCCGAAGTAACGGCGGGCCGCGATGTCGTGGTATGATCCCTCTTCGCCCTGTATGGCGACCGTCGGACTGTCTTTTGTCATATGCTCCGGCAATTTCTTAATAGCGCCAGCTGTAGCATGCTTCTTGCAACTGCCCTAGAGCGCGATGTTGCGGACACAGCATTTGTGCTAAGCTATAAAAAGGTTACGCTTTTTACGTCTATGCGCAATATTCTCATAGTTGGCAACTGGAAAATGCATCTCAATATACACGAGGCGAGTTTGCTCGTGCATCGGCTGGGTCAGCGCATCCCGGTGCACCGCGATATCGAGGTCGTTCTGGCGCCCAGCTTGCTGGCTCTGCAACCTGTCAGCCTGGAAATTGACCGGCGTAAGTTCCGGTTGTGCGCCCAGAACGCCCACTATAAAGATGGTGGCCCCTATACCGGCGAAGTCAGCTTTACGATGTTGCGCGACCTGGTGCATTACGTGATTATCGGGCACTCCGAACGGCGCCTGTATTTTAACGAGACGCTCGAAGTAGTACGTGATAAAGTTGCGGCCGCCGTCCGCAACAAAATCACGCCGCTGCTGTGCATCGGCGAAACGTACGAAGAGCGGCGGGCCGGCGAGACCAAGCAAGTGCTGCACGATCAGCTCACTACGGCGCTCAGCGACTTGACGGCCGATGATGTCGAGGGTATGGTTATTGCCTACGAGCCCGTCTGGGCTATCAGCACCTTCCGAGGCATACTGGCTAAGCCGTATGAAGTGGCAGAGGCGATGAAACGCATCCGCTACGAAATTAAAGAATTGTACGGTGAAACGGCGTCGCGCAGCGTGCGCGTCATTTACGGGGGCAGCGTGGATGAACAGATCGCCCGCGGCTACCTTGAGCTGGACGACTGTGACGGCGTCCTGCCTGGCGCGGCCAGCTTGAATTATCATAAATTCGCCGCAATTGTGGACAGTGCCTACCACTTGCTGCAGGAACAGAGGAAAGAACATGGCCCAGACAACTAAAGACAGCAGTTCTAGCGCAGCATCGAAGGCGTTTGATGTGATTGCTCCCGGCAAGAGTGCGCCCGAACCCTCCGGCCGGCCGATTATCGTCACCAATCGGCCCATGATCAAAGATCCGATGGCGCCGGTTGTGCCGCAACCTGAGGGCGGAACCGCCCGCGGTGCACCACGCCTCGGTAAGCCGATGGTCTCCACACTTCTGGCGCCGAACGACGCGCCGCATTTGGCTGCACCGGCACAAGGCGCGTCCGGCAAGAATCCCAGGAAAAGCATTCCGATCGGCGGTGACGTGACCATGCCCGATGCAGTCGCCGGCAGTCAGCCGGAGGGTGCGCCCGAACTGGCAGCGAAGTCTCCTGAACCTCCAGTGCCTGCCCTGTCACCGAGCGCTCCGGCACCGAAGCCGGATGTTGCCGAGACGACTCAGGCCCAGGACAGCAGTGACGACGGCGGCCGTTCTGCCGACGTCCCGTTCTCCGACAATGCCGCGCAGCGGGCAGAGAAAGAGCAGGCCGCCCGCGCCGCCGAACAAGAGAAAATTATCGCCAGTAAGCAGTATTATTTGCCCATTACCACCACTGATGGCCGGAGGGATTCATCCCGTGCCGTACTCGTGCTTGTATTGGTACTCGTTGCCGTGCTGGCTTGGCTCGATATCACACTGGACGCGGGCATTGTCCACCTAGGCGGCATTCACGCGCTAACGCACTTTTTCCATTAGCGAAGGATCAATAGCCGTCACTCTCGCGGACGAGCTTCGAGCCTTTGATCTTCGCGAGTATACCATCACGTCAAGGAATTAGTCCGTCTATAGTTACCCAGGTGAGCGGGGATCGATTCCCATAGTCAAACGCAATATGCTAGCAGCCCACGGTAGCGAACATACAGAATACTTCTACCGTGCCTTCAGTCGAACCTACGAGCACAAGTAGCGAGATTTATTGCATGAACATTATATTAATTGTATAATGTGTACTCAAACTCTAAAGTGCAATTTATACGACTATGAGCGAGACAAGAATAATTTCCCCGATTGACCAGTATTATGCTGGCCAGCCGGCCAACTTTCCCCTGATTGAGCATGGCCGACCGGGTAACCTTACCGTTGCTTCTCATTGGCCTTTTCGGGGACAGATTTTAGAGTGCGCCGCATCGGCTGAATGGCGGGTCTTTGATGATCCGAACAGTCCCAGGCAATTCGAAGGACTTGTCTTCAATCCCGAAGGAAAGGATTCAACCTTACTCGTTCCGACAACCGCAGGAGAGTATAGCGGGGGACACATGTACGAAGGTGCCTTATGGGCAGCGCAGAACCCTAACCAACGGCTTGTGTTGCTACCGACATTCAATCTGACGAACAAGGAACTGGCATATTACGCCAAAACCGGAAAGCTAACAGATGAAGAGGGCAATCCCTTGCCAAGCATGTCGCAGCTGGCACATGCACTTGGCGCTGCAGGCATTGAAGCTACGGTCATATATGGCAGATCTGCTGGCACGAAAGAGGCGAGCGTACTGCCGAAGGTAATGCCGAGCGTATCAGGTGTAGTCCTAGGGGCGCCGCCGCAACTCGTCAAACGATCAACGCAAGCGTTCGTACAAAGCGCGCTCACCGAAAACTCCGACCAGAGGCTTGAAGAGGTTGTGCACACGGCAGTCGATGAGTATCAAGTGAATGAGCAGTGGAAAAACGAGACCGCTCAGGCACGGAAAAACCGCTCGGAACGCCAGCGTCCTACGGGAGCAATCGCTGCTACCGTGGGCAATATGGCCGTTCGGGTCGCTCACGCCGTAGGGCTAGCCAAAGGCCCTGATGCATTTATGGCAGACTTGCATGGCGTAAAGACAAATGTTGATCTGGTCGTATATACCGATGACGCATTCTACGGACAAGGCCTTCAGGATACTTTAGGGCATGTTGCTGCGCAATTCGAGAACCAACATGAGAGCTCTCGTATGCGTGTTGTGCCAATATCCGGCGGGCATCGTATACCCGAACGCTATCCACGCGCGACAAACGATATAACTGATGCCCTGTTACGGAGCTAGTTGCTCGTGACGATATCGTTACGGTCTGGATAGCCGATAATGTTTTGGTTGCCGTAGTCTAGTACGGAAAAGCAATGCAGTTCAGAGCGTACTCGCATGACCGGCTGTAGCCTTACGTTGGTTAGCGGTGTTCGAATCCCTCATCCCCAGCCAGTTTTGTAACATACAACCTCAGTAACTTCTTAGACCCTATATAACTTCAGATTCTAAACGTATATTGCTAACTTGGCATTTCTTAGTATTGTACGTATACTTACAATATATGAATGATACCCAACTGAAATCAGGAACTGAAACCGAGAAAATACCAGGGTATCTCTTGTGGCAGGTGTCTAAGCTCTGGCAACGCCACTTGAACGCAGCCCTTAAAGGGCTTGGATTGTCCAGCACCCAAGCAGTCATCTTAATAAACGTGCCTCGCCTTAACCAAGAGAAGCGAACCGTGACGCAGATGCTGCTTGCCGAAGTTACCAAGATTGATCGCATGACGCTTTCCCAGTCTATCCGTACGTTGGAGCGCAACGGCCTCATTATGCGTGTTACGGCTACTTCTAACAAACGTGCGTACCATGTCGAACTGACACCTACTGGCGGCAAGGTGGCCATGCAAGCAATGCAGCGTATAATTTCCGCACACCAAACATTCTTCGGCCCGATAGCAGAACAAACCGACGAGTATGTAAACCTGACGCATACGTTAATCCAAGCAAATAACAAAATGAAGGAAACCAGTGGAACAAACAGATAAAACAAAACGCAACATGAAGATGATACGCATAGGGCTTCCGATAATGCTTATCTTACTTGTAGCCCAATTCATAGTTGGTATGTACCTGAACTTCTATGTTCAACTTCCTGCCAATCATCCTGGTATTCATGGTTCGTATGCTCCAAGTATCCCTTGGGCAATAGCCGGACATGCCGGTATCGCATTGGCTATACACGTCGTTAACTGGATATTACTAACATTAGGCGCTATTGCTCTGGTTGTCCGCAGTATTCTTACCCGCCGAAGAACAAGCATAGTTGGCACAGCGTTCGGGCTACTTTTTATATTAATGGCTGGCTCTGGCGGTTTAAAATTTTTTAACAGAGGTGGAGCCGACAAGGAATCGTTTATTATGGCAATCAGTTTTATTCTTGCAATGGTTTCGTACGGCGTAACGTTCTATAAGGCCAAGGAGGTCTAACGTGACAAAGAAACAAATCGCACTATGGTTTCAGATAGTTACTGTTATCCTCATTGGCTTTGGCCTGTTATACGTTTTTTTCGGACTCAAAATCTTCTCCAATAACGCCAAGCTCATTCCGCATAACGTCTTACTCGACTGGGAGAGTGCATTGTACGGCGCAATCATGCTAGGATGGGGCGTTACACTTTTGCTGGTAGGGCGAATCGCTTTCAGGCAGCAAAACAAAGAGTTAAAACAAACTCTTCTGATTGGACTGGCTACATGGTTGGCGGTAGAAGCGGCAGCCTCAGCCTGGTATGGTGTATGGTTCAACGTCGGCGTCGATGCTGGGGTGCTATTACTGTTCGCTGTGCCGTTGCTGGCATCGGGAAAGATAGGACGAAGTTAAATATATCGAATTGTCGAGTACTCTGGCCTTCAACAATTATGCTAACAGAGCCTTCACTCTTGCCATGGACGCAGGGTCAATAGCAAGGGTCAAAGTTCTGAAATCCGACCATAGTCCCAGCCGTAGAGGACTGATCAGTTAAATTACAAACCGTCAATAATTATTTATTGACGGTTTTGCCATGCAGCGATACAATACTGATTATGACAACTATAAGCTTCTCCGTCGAAGACAACATCAAGCGTGACTTCGCGACTTGGGCTAAGCGCGCCAAAAAATCGAAGAGTGACCTATTCCGAGATATGGTTGCTATCTACGGCTTTAACCAACGGCTAGATAAGCTCACCGCTAAATCCGAGCAAACACTAAACCAATTAGGCATTACGACAGAAAACGAACTATACGAATATTTAGAAAACGATGAAACCTATCAAGATCGTATTCGACACCAACGTTTATCTAGCGGCGGCTAAAAAAGGTAGCTACGCGCGTATACATCTGCAGCGAGCGCAGCCGAATGGGCCATACGAACTCTTTATTTCGCCTGAGATCATATTAGAGTTGCGGCGGAAGTTGGAGCTTAAGTTTGGCTTCTCGCCAGAAGAGTCAGGTTCTTTCGTGGATATGGTCATGATATATGCCAAGCTGGTACAACCTAAACGGAAGATCAAAGGAATCCTAAAAGATACTGATGATCACATTATCCTAGAATGTGCAGTCGAAGCTGGAGCGAGAGTCATAGTAAGCGCGGACCGTGGTCTACTGAGGCTCAATAACTTCGAAGAGATTGCTATTATTCACCCTACAATGTTGCAATATATGCAATGATGGCTGCTTTATCTACTCAGAAACCTTTATCCAATAATGCTGCCGTATCCCTTCCGGCGTCACAGCCAAAGTCGAGTGCTTGTTTGCACTCTACGCGCGTCACAAGTTTGAGTGCGTCACTGAGTAGATGGTGGGGTTTCTGGACGTGGGTAGCTTCGTAATTTCGTAATAATCTTGCGTCGAGGGGCCAAGGTTGGTGCTCATGGAGTAAAGACCTCCTGCAGAATAAGCCGTGAGACCAGAACGTGATAATTTTTGTTCCAAATTGATCAAAGCCGACAAAGCGTAACTGTAGTTACGCTGCGAAGGCTTTGGCTCTATTTGGGGCAAAAATGGCACGGTCTGGGCCATGGATTTATTTTGCAAGAGGTCTTAACTATACCAAAATATACAAAAATGGTTTCAATTACTGGGGTCAAAATGCTTATGACTCGGCGGAGTATATTTGAACGGCTGGCCCTGGCACGGTATACTACTCGTAAAGTAGGGAGTACATACGCTATGAAAATGCTTAGCAGAAATAACGAGCACGGCAATGTGATCCTGTGGCTGGTGTTGTGTGTCGTTGTGGTGGGTGTTGCGGCAGGGAGTTACTGGGCAGGGCATCGGTATCGTGGTACGGGCGCTGCAACGGCGAGTACGAAGTCTTCGTCCGCCAGCTCGCAGAACAGCAGCACCAGCTCCGGCAGCACGACGCCAAGCGCTGTATCTATGAGTACCGCCTGCGGTAAGCTGAGCTTGAGTAAGGGTACGTCGGAGGGAACTGCCGGGACGATGTACTGGCATGCCGTCATTACCAATAACGGCACATATGCCTGCACGCTCACTGGCTACCCGGCAGCCTTCGTGCGGGACGGCGCAAGTGTCAGCGTCGCCGCAGTGAGCAACGCACTCTATACCCCGGCGGCCGTCACGCTGGCGCCGGCCGGAGGTAAGGCCCATGTGGTACTCGGCGTGCCGGACGCCGCTAACTTTGACCCAAGCACGACTACCTGCACTGCGGCAGCCTCCAGCACGCTCCACGCCTATTTGCCGGGGTTGGTTACACCCCTGTCAGTCGCCTTCGGCGAAAGCACCTGTCCGGGCTTTTCGGTCACGGCTATCCAATCTGGTCCGTAGCCTTCGGATCTATTGGTTCAGCCTCAGGGCCTATCCAAAATCTCTAAGCGCAAACCTTCACAGCATATTGCTATTAAGGCGCTGGGTCATGCTATCAGAAAGGATGAGAAGTTGCCCAAAACTCCTGCCGAGAAATCCCTAAAACTAACCAACTCCCAAGGCTTTGAAGACACACTTTAGGACCGTCGAACGTCACAAGTCAGGCAAAAGCAGCCTAATTACTTGCATCGAAGCCTGTAGGTGTGCTACAACTACGGCATGACACAAGAGCAACGACAGCCAACACCGGATCAGAACCCAGATACTAACCCCCTTGGTTGAGAACGACCCAGGGTTAGCAGCTTTGGCACGCCACCTTGACGAGACTGCACTGGATGCGCCCGTAGACCCTGCTTTCAAAGCTGATCTACTTAACACGCTCCATGAAATTGTCGCTGAACACACAGCGCAATAGAGTGGGCGGTCATCACATGACGCAGCTATGATAAATGGCTAGGTGTGCAAACCGTATAATTGCCACGATTATAGTTATTATGTCAAATTGTGTGGATCAAGTATACGATGGTCATGTACAATAGGCGATGTGCAAGAACTTCTTGAGGGATTGAACCCGGAACAACGCCGGGCTGTTGAAACGACCGAAGGGCCGCTGTTGATTCAGGCCGGAGCTGGAAGCGGCAAAACCAAAACGCTGACGCATCGCATCGCCTACCTCATTGCCACCCACAAGGCGACGCCGTACAACATCCTGGCGGTGACCTTCACCAACAAAGCCGCCAAAGAAATGCGCGAGCGTGTGGCGCGGCTTTTGGGTGAGGATTCCGCCAGCCGCAGTTTTATGCCGTATATGGGGACGTTCCACGGGATTTGCGTACGTTTGCTCCGGCAAGACGGCGAGCATATCGGCATTCCGCGTTCCTTCGTCATTTTTGACGAATCGGATGCCCAGGCTGCTATTAAGCAGTCCAGTAAGCGCTTAGGCATTGATGAGAAAAGCTTTCCGGCGCGCCTCATCAAGGGGCTGATCAGCAACGCCAAGAACGAGATGCTGACGCCGCAGGACTACGCCGAAACGACCAATAGCCCGGCGCAGGAAGCGGCCGCCAAAGTCTATCCGTTATACGAACAATCGTTGAAGGAAGCGTCGGCGCTGGACTTCGATGATCTGATCAACCGGATGGTCCATTTGCTGGAAACGAACGCCGAGGTGCGCGCCAAATGGCAGAACCAGTTCCGCTACATCATGATCGACGAGTACCAGGACACCAATGCGGCGCAGTACCGGTTGGTCAAGCTGCTTACCAACAAAGACCGCAATATCGCCGTTGTGGGTGACGACTGGCAGTGTCTCCCTTCGGGAAGTCTGGTTGAGACCGAAGGTGGGCCCAAAAAGATTGAAGATGTAGAAAAAGCCGAACGAGTCCGCGCGGCTGGCGGATATGGCAAGACGGTGTATAGTTCGGTAACAAACCGAAAGCAATTTACGTACAACGGCGATATGATACATATCACCACTGCATCCGGCAAGGAGCTGGCATGCACGCCAAATCATATGCTGTTTGCCCGATGGAGGAAAACCGGCTCATACTTTGTTTATCTGATGCATGCCCGGGGAATCGGCTACAGGATTGGTATGGCAAAGGGTACTAGGTTCGACGGCGGGAGGGATGATATCGGACTCAGGGTGCGGGCCAACCAAGAGCGGGCAGACCGCATGTGGGTACTTAAGGTTTGTAAAGACAAGGAAGAAGCTGCGTACGCAGAGTCGCTGCTAGCATATAGGTACGGGATTCCCATGCTGGTGTTTCATGCCTATCCTAACCGTGCTATGAAATTCAACCAGGGATATATAGATGCGTTGTACAGAGAAATCGACACTGAGACGCGCGCCAAAAAACTAATGGCTGACGAGGACCTGGCATTTGACTACCCGCACTTCTTGCCGCAAGCAACTACCCGAAATGGCCGCAAACGGCTGAACGTCAATCTGGTATTGTTTGGAGACAAAAGGACTACCGGCCGCAGTGCCTGGTCCGCCAGCAGGCTCTCTGCCAACACGACCGATCGGCAGGATCTGCGAGTCTTCGAAGCGCTAGGCCATACCGTTCGTAAGGGTCGAGCAGGAACTTTCCGGTCCGAACTCCACTATCTTAATTATGGAAAACTTGAACTGAAGCTGGAAGAAATACTGAAAACTCGTAACGAATTCCAGGTCAACAGATATGCTTTTTTAACCGATAAGAAGTTCGCATTTACCCCGGCCGCTCATATCCATCCGGACATGGTTATACCAATTAGTGACAGCGAAGGTATTAGCGAAGACCAAGTTGTCGCTGTTGCAAGGCAACCGTACACTGGGCAAGTATATGATCTGGATGTACAGAATGTGCACAACTACATCACTTCAGGGGTAGTGGTGCACAACTCAATCTACTCATGGAGGGGCGCGGATTTCCGCAATATTCTTAACTTCGAGAAAGACTACACGGACTGCGCCGTGATTAAGCTGGAGCAAAACTATCGGAGCACCAAACACATCCTGGACGCGGCGCACGCCATTATTACCAAGAATTTGCAGCGCTCCGACAAACAACTATGGACCGACGCTGGGGACGGCTTGCCGGTGCAGATTCTGCAAGCGGCGGGCGAGCAGGCCGAAGCGGAGCTGATCATCCGGCGCATCCGTTTTGCGGTGGATTCGAAGTTGCGGCATTATCACGAGTTTGCCGTGCTGTACCGGACGAACGCGCAGAGCCGGGCGGTGGAGGAAATGTTTGTGCGCTACGGCGTGCCGTACCGTATTGTCGGCGGCGTGCGCTTTTATGACCGCAAGGAAATTAAAGACGTGCTGGGGTATCTGCGCCTCATTTTTCAGCCGGAAGATCACGTAAGTTTTGAGCGTATCGTTAACGTGCCGGCAAGGGGCATCGGCGCCAAATCTATCCAGAACTTCTATGACTGGCAGCGGGAGAACGGCTACTCACTGGCGGAAGCGCTGAGTGAGGCGGCCCATTGCGCGGCTGTCACGGCAAAAGCACGCGTAAGCCTGAGCGATCTGGGTGCAGCGCTGGCGGCCTTGCGCGAAGTGGCCGAGACCACAACTGTATCCGGCCTGATTGATTCGCTGCTGCGGCGTATCAAGTATCTGCAATACCTGGACGACGGTTCTGCGCAGGGCGAGGCGCGGCAGGAAAACGTCAAAGAACTGCTAAGTGTGGCGCAGGAGTACCAAGAGGTGGGGTTGGAAGGTTTCCTGGAAGAAGTGGCGCTCATCAGCGATGTGGACAGCGCCGACCTGAGCAGCGACGCCGTTATCCTGATGACCTTGCACGCTGCCAAGGGGTTGGAGTTTCCGGCGGTCTTTATGGTCGGTATGGAAGAATCTATTTTTCCGCACTCCCGGGCGCTGTACGACCAGAGCGAGATGGAAGAAGAGCGGCGGCTGTGCTACGTGGGCATGACACGCGCCCGGCAGGAGCTGTACATGACATATGCGTCCAGCCGTCTGCTGTACGGCGGGGTGCAGCATAATCTGCCGTCCCGGTTCTTGAGCGAAATAGACGCCGGGTTTCAGGCAAATGCCGGCAGCCAAGGCTACGAGCCGGTTTATGAAGGCGTGTGGTCGCCGTCCGCTGCATTAGGCGGCGCGGGGCTCGGCAGTATGCAGCCGGCTGCGGCACTCTCCAATGAACCGCGCTATGTGCCGGATCTGAACGAGGGCGACGGCGTGCGCCATACCGTCTTTGGCAACGGCACCATCATGGAAAAAGACGGCGATATGGTAACTGTCTACTTCAAAGGCAAGGGCGCCAAAAAGCTGAACTTGGGCTTCGCCCCGCTTGAGAAGCTGTAGACGGACGGCTTTCATTCGAACCGGGAGCCTGGCCGTTACCTATTCAGAGAGTTTTCTGGTAATGCATAAGGTTTCGCAATGGCTGCTGGGGTGAAAGCACTATGTATGGTACGCCCCTTAAATTAATACGGTATCGATATACTGTATTAATTAGTAAACTAACTGCTTTATCATCTAGAGCGAAACACAAAAGTCTATGATCTGCTGAGCTTCGGTATGCGTCACATCTCGTATGCCAAGAGATCCTTCGATTTGATCTGCAGCAATCTGAATGTGCAATGAGGCTTCTAAAGCTTGTCGGTAATCAAGTAATACATCCTGCGCCTGACCAGTCATATATAGCCACCTGATGTTAGGTACATGCTCTTGACCTTGATGGCCGCTCGAAGATTCTCGTTCTAGTTTTAAGATGCCAGTGCCATCGTCTATAACTTGGTAATTTAAACTCGTTGTCTTTGTATTTCCTTCTGCCCTCTGTTCGTTCTGGCTAAACAGCAAGCTCGCAACTACTCCGTCCATGCGGGGCTGGTTAGTGCTTGGATCTCGCTCACGGGTAACGTATAGGTCACGAGTGATATGTTCAGCATCAAGTACTGGAGCTGGAAAATGATCTGCAACAGTGAGTGGGACGTTTTCTAAAACTATCGATCCAAAGCTGTCGCAATGGTTAAAGTGTGTTCCACGAGCAGCAGTAGTCGTATCTACCCAATTCAATAACATTGCTGCCTGAACGGGAGACGCTTTGATAGATTCTGGGTTATTCTCAGACATGATCTATACTATATAATTTACAACATTTCTTGTCAATAAGCATGCACCCGGTACTAATATACTTGACTAATCAAGTCAACTTTAGTAACATTAGACTATGAAACTGCCACAATCTGAACGTGAAGCTATCATCTATTTCTCCAACGAGGACCGCTGCATTAGATTTGTCGCAGAACAGCGCTGGCCGAACGGAGCGATCTGCCCCACCTGCGGCCGCGTTGATGTTAGCTACCTCAAAAGCCAACGTCGCTGGCAGTGCAAATCAGCCCACTCTAAACGCCAATTTTCCGTTAAAACCGGCTTAATTTTTGAAGATAGCGCTCTCGGCCTAAATAAGTGGCTGCCTGCTGTCTGGGCTATCGTTAACTCTAAGAATGGCATAAGCAGTTATGAAATGGCGCGCAAGCTGAAGATTACCCAGAAGTCAGCTTGGTTCTTAAATCACAGAATTAGAGAAGCGCTTAAGGTTGGCCACTTTGAGAAGCTAGGCGGCACTGTACAGGGAGATGAAGTATACATCGGTGGACGGAGACAGCCTGATATGCAACATGGGTATGAGAACAAAACGGCTATTGTCGGCATAGTCGAAGCCAAGAAAGGTACTGGTCGAGCAAGAGCATTCGTATCGAAGCAACGGCCGGACGCCACTAGCGCCGTCGGCTTCATGAAAGCGAATATTGAACCCGGTTCTATTGTTCATACCGACGAAAGCCCGATCTACCATAATGTGAAGCGCACGTTCAAGCACGAAGTCGTCAATCACGGCTACAAGGAATATGTTCGCGGCACGGTTACCACGAACAGCATTGAAGGGCTGTGGAATTT